>VBKE01000484.1 GCA_005879605.1 Deltaproteobacteria bacterium | reverse complement strand
GACGTGATGGCTGCCCGTAGTTCGTACTCGCTTGCTCGAAACAATTGCAATTCCAGCAAAGCCTCCGAGTGACCCGAAGTCCTGAAATAAGCCCTTGCGAGCCGAGGGGCTTTCCCAAATTCTCGATTTTCAAAACAGCTATGGCCGCATTAGTGCCCGTTTCGCTGTTACTGGCGGCAATTTTGGTTTCGGGTTGCCAGAAGGTGGACGGTGCTAAAATTGCCGAGGTGGATGATCAGGCTATCTTGGCCTCCGATCTGCAAAAATATGCAGGCAGGGAGCTTTCTGTACAGAGAGAAAATCTATACAAGCTCGAGAAACAAAAGCTCGAGGATTATATTAGCGCCTTCCTGCTCACGCAGGAGGCAAAAAAACGTGGCGTCTCGGTCGAGACTGTTTTAAATCAAGAGGTAAATTCAAAAATTTTGCCGGCCGGTGACGATGAAATCGAAGCCTTTTACAAATTAAATAAGGCACGAATTGCTGTGGACCTTGATAAGGTCCGCGAACAAATCCGCGGTTATCTGCACAATCAGAAGATCGAAGCGCAAAAGGCATTATTCTTAAAGTCCCTCCGCTCAAAAGCCAAAGTCGTCACTTACTTAAAACCGCCTCCGGTTTTTCGCGCAGAGCTCTCCGTGGCTGGCGAACCGTTCAAGGGTTCGGAGAAGGCGGCCGTCACAATTGTCAAGTTCGAGGATTTTCAGTGCCCATTTTGCAAAACAGTTCAACCGACCTTCGTCGAGCTTCTTAAGCGTTATGACGGTAAAGTGAGGCTGGTGCACAAGGACCTTCCGTTGGACAGTCTTCATCCGAAGGCCCGCCAAGCGGCGGAAGCCGCGCGTTGTGCGGATGAACAGGGCAAATTTTGGAACTACCACGATAAGCTTTATGCTAATTCGCCCAAGGCTGGCGTCGACGATCTGAAGAGCTATGCGAAGGATGTGGGGCTAGATGTCGCCGGTTTTGACCGTTGTCTCGCGGGGGGTAAATACAAAGCTGTGGTAGAGAGAGATTTGCAAGAAGGGGCACAGCTTGGCCTGACTGGCACGCCAACGTTTTTCATCAATGGTCGGGAGATATCCGGGGCGCAGCCTCTGGAGGCTTTCGCGGCATTGATCGACGAGGAGCTAGCACGATCGAGATAAGCTGCGCTTAAGGCGATTTGAACGGTCGCGAACGTTGGTTGGTTTTCTGAGCCGCTGAGCAGCCCGCTATAAAAATGGAATAGCCGAAGAAATGCTTCAGGATGCGAAAGCGCTTTTGTTGGACAGCCAGAATCCCGATGGGGGTTGGGGTTCTGCTAAGGGGAAACGCAGCAATACGGAAGCGACATCCTTAGCTGTCATGGCTCTGGAATTGTTGGAGCAGGACTCCAAAGCGGCACATATCCGGAATGGTATAACTTGGTTGACGCAGCGTCAAAGCGCTGATGGAAGTTGGCCGCTGAATGACAGTGCAAAAACTTCTTCGTGGACCACCGCCATGGTGATGCTCGCGTTGGGATTGTGGCCGGAACATCAGAGTCGAGTGGTTAGCGCTGCCAAGTGGGCTTTGCAACAGGAGGGGAATAGACCGGGTTTACTGGCGCATCTCTTGTTCGCATTGACGTTTAAGAAAAAGGCCCTTGACATAGATGTAGATCTCCTCGCATGGCCCTGGACGTCGGGCAGTTTCAGCTGGGTGGAACCGACGAGTTACTACTTGATTGCGTTGAAGAAGCTGAAAGGAAAGCTCACCGGCACTAACTCTGACGAGCGCATCAAGCAGGGTGAGATGATGATCTACGATCGGATCTGCAAAGATGGGGGATGGAATTACGGCAACAACGCAGTGCTTGGTGAGAACCTGTGGCCCTATCCAGATGTTACAGCCATTGCCTTGATCTCGCTCCAGGATCACGCGGCCGCCGAGGCGAATCGGCAGAGCATGCGTGCCTTGCAGGAAATGCTGAAGGATGTCCACTCAGGATTGGCCTTGAGCTGGTCGGTCATTTGTCTGTTACTTTATGGTCAGGACACGACAAAGTGGAAAGAGCTTCTCGCGCAAGACTTCGAGAAAACGCGGTTCATTGGCGAAACCAAAAGTATCGCACTTTCCGTGCTGGCGCTAAGCGATGGGGCCAAATATTTTAGGGTTTAAAGCATGCTCAGTCGACGCGAATTCCTAAGAGGCTCTGCTGCTGCGGCGGTTTATCCGCTGCTCGGTAATTGCACTGAACCACCACGGTGGGAACGGGACACGTATCGTAGATCGGCTAATTCCCGAGTGGCAATCCTCGGAGCCAGGAGTTATGAAGAACCGCTCAAGGATACCGTTTTGCGCGGTATTAAATTATTTCAACTCGATTTGAAAGGAAAAGTCATTGTTCTTAAGCCCAACTTGGTGGAGTTTGATCCGAACGGGGTGATCAATACAAATCCGCTGGTTGTTGAAGCCGCAATCGATGCTTTCAAAAGCCTGGGAGCCCGCGATGTAATCGTTGCCGAGGGGCCGGGGCACCGCCGTGACAATGAATATTTGCTTCAAGCTTCGGGGCTTTACGATGTTGTCAGAGAGCATCGTATCCGCTACGTGGACCTAAACTCCGATGACGTCCGTCCGACGAGACTGCGGAGTCGCTTTACGAATTTGCAGCAACTGTACCTTCCGGAAACACTTTACAACGCAGATCTGCTGGTCTCGATGCCAAAGCTCAAGACGCATCACTGGGCCGGCGTGACTCTATCGCTCAAAAACATGTTCGGAGTAGTCCCGGGAGCAGTGTACGGTTGGCCTAAGAATGTTCTTCATTGGGCTGGAATCGACAATAGTATCTTGGATATCAATAGCAGTTTGCCCATTCCTCAGTTTGCTATTGTCGATGGTATTGTCGGCATGGAAGGGAACGGTCCCTTACAGGGTGATGCCAAGAAAACCGGAGTGCTAATCTTTGGTAATGATTTAGTCGCCGTGGACGCGACAGCCGCGAGAGTAATGAAAATCGAGCCGCGAAAGATCAAGTATCTCGAGATAGCCGGCGACTTTTTAGGCAACCTCGCTTACGACCGAATCGAGCAGATTGGCGAGCCGTTAGAGAAGTTTCAACAGGACTTTCGCGTCATTAAGAATTTTCAGGACTTGAAGACCCTCACAGGGTAGGATAGCGACCTCGCGAAGCCGGGCATTGTAGAAATGCCCGGCTTTTTTGATTGCGTTGTTCTCGATAGGTTTTAGCTGCTTTATTCAGGGTATCCTTGTTCGCATCGTATATTTTTCCCCACTTAACATCTGAGGTCTAAAAGCGTTCGGCCAGTTTGCCTAGGGTATCGCAGGCAACCGTATACAGTTGCGTAGCCGACGCAGCCGTTTTGGATGCTTTCGAAGCGACCTGAATCGGTTGTGATTTTTCACCGGGCGCGGCTACCTGTTTAGCCACCGGCTTGGCCTTTTCATCCGTGGCAACCGCTTTGGCTTTGGCTTCCACAACGGGCATTTTTCTTTGGTGACTGCCACTGGAGCGGGTGCGGGTTCGGCGCGCGGCACTGCTTTGGCCACAGCCGTCGTTTTTTGGAGCGATCGCCGCGTGGAAGCTCTGTTTGGTTCTGTTCTTTCCGGGGCGTCGCAAGGTGAACGCGGGCGTTCTGGAGATGCGAGAGACCCTGCCGGATGCCCTCGCGCTCTTGAGTCAAATAGAATCCAATGCAGTAAGAGGCAAAGAAATAGTAGCGGTCCGGGGAGGAATATATCCCGTTTGAACCTCTAAGTGTAAGGAAAGTTGGCAACTTTTCCTTATAGCTGGCATCGCGCAGCAGTCCGGGCAACCGTGCCTAGGTCTCTTATCGTTTTGTCCTTGCAGAGCTCGGCCGTTCTACGGTCCCGTCCGATCTAAGAAAAATGATAGTTTTCAAGCATGTTCATACACATTTATAAACTAGAACAGGACATATCTTCGAGGTCTCTCACTGCAATATTATCCGTGGCATGTTCATTGCCATGCTATTGATCGTTAGGTCGATGGAGGTTTATTTATGCGGTCGATTAAAAATGAACGAGGCTCGGTGATTGTTTTCGTGACCCTAATCATCGTCTTACTGTTAATCATGGTAGGGATGGGGCTGGACACCGGACATCT
>VBKE01000483.1 GCA_005879605.1 Deltaproteobacteria bacterium | reverse complement strand
GTATTTTCCTCTGGGCTTACTCACCATTTGATGTTTTTGTTCCTTCTCGTTCCACTCTGAAGCGACCTCGCCGCGAAGGATGACCTGATACGGCCAACCCGTGACCTCCCAGCCTTCGAAAATCGACCACCCGGCGGAAGTTAATAGCATATCTTTTTTGATCGTCTGTTTCTTTTTCAGGTCGACCAAAACGATGTCAGCGTCGGCTCCCACTCTGAGCACACCTTTCTTCGGAAAAAGACCGAAAGCCTTGGCCGGATTCTCACAACAAAACTCGACGCAGCGTGGCAAAGTGATGCGGCCTTTGTTGACCCCTTCGCTTAACATGACCGGGAGCATCGCCTCGACGCGAGAGGAAAATCCGCTGACGGTCTTCCAGACGTCGCCCTTCACCTCCATCTGATCTCTGGGAACGCCGTGGTTCACGTGATCGGACCCTATGCAATCGACATCGCCATTGGCCACAGCCTTCCAGAGCTGGTTCATGGTCTCACGATCTCGCAGCGGGACGTTTATCTTATAGGCGTCGTGGTCCAGCGACAGGTAAACAAAGCCTGTCTCGCCGATGATTTTAACCCCCTCATTGCGGGCGAGCTTAATCTCATCGATGCTTTCCTGGGTTGTGGTGTGGACGATGTAGAGAGGGGATTTCGTGACTCTAGCGAGATAGGCGTACTGGCGCACGTGAGTGGCTTCGACAAAGTGCGGGCAGCGTTCATCCCAGGCCGCGTTGTCCATGCGCCCCTGCTTGATCAAACGCGCTTGAAGGACACGGATAATTTCCCAGTTTTCCGGATGAATACAGGTGATGCAGGGAGGACCCAACCGTCCGACATGCTCCATTCCGATGTAGACGGTGCCGTCATCGAAGCCATAGACACCAATCTTTTTCTGCGGCTCCCAATGTCCCAAGGTGTCCTGTCCGCGCTTGAGATGAAGATAATATTTGTAAGAGGTCGCGCCATATTTTTCGGCCAAGACTGGAATCTCTTCGACCTGGGCATCGTTGGAGACGAGCGGGGTTAAAAAATAATCGACCATGGAGTGCTCGTTTCCCATGTCTTCATACGCCGACATCACCTGACTGAAAGGCACGCTGTCCGCGGCATCTTTAACGGGTTTGAAAGTCCGGCTAATGGTCGGGCTCGTCAGCATCATGCCCCATGTGGTAACTCCCCCCGCAACGGCCGCTTTGGTTTCAGAGATAAAATCGTCTTCCAAAGAACGGTGAACGCCAAGATGCGTTTCCGGGTCCACGACGCCTGGGAGAACGTAGTTGCCCTTCGCATCGATCGTCTTTTTCGTCGGAAAGCCGCTCAAATCGGTTGCAATCGCAGCGATCTTCTCCCCTTTGACGCCGATGCTCGAAGATATAATATCGGGCGGGATAACGAGCTTTCCGTTGTTGATGACTAGATCGTATTCCATAAGTCCGTTGGCCATAAGCTATTTTCCCTTTCTGGAAGTCTTGATTTTAGGTCGATGATGGTTGTTTGACTTTCTTATGGAGCTACAACAGACAATCGCTCCTGTCAATTTGAAAACGGTAAAAACGAGATTGATGAAATTTAAAATGACACCAGCATCAACGGCCGCCGTACAGTAGTAGGGGGTTCAGTTTGGTCAAGATCTCTCACTTCGTTCGAGATGACAGATCATTTAACGTGTCATTTCGAGTGCAGCGCGAGAAATCTTTCTTTAATCGACAGTACGGTGTGTTCTAACTGAGCCACTACCCGTACAGCGGCTATGTTGGCAGAAAAAGCGAGCTGTGATAGAGGAGCAATCCAGTGAAAAGCGCGACAATAATTTGAGGAAATAATTATTATGGCTCTCGGTGAGATGGACCTCGTGATCCAACATGGGCAAGTGGTGACCAGTAGTGGGATGAAGAAAGTGGCAATCGGAATCAAGGACGGAAGAATTGCCGCTTTGACTTCAGGACCTGAATCGCTCGAGGCGCGGCGAACTATCGATGCTGAGGGCAAATACGTCTTGCCCGGAATGGTGGACCCGGAAAATCATCTGGGAACTCATCGTCCGCTGAAAGACAGCTTCAACAGTGAGACGCGCGCCGCGGCCGCCGGGGGAGTCACCACTTGGGGCATGATGCAGGCCAGTCCGAAGCTCAGAAAAGAGTATATTCACCAGCCCGAAGCGAAAGATGTCGTTCCGTTCTCTCAGGTTATGCCGGAGTTCATCGAGATCGTCGAATCGCATTCTTTTGTGGATATTTTTCTTACCGGGTTTATTACGACCGACGAACAGGCGCTCGACATTCCCAAAGTCGCCCGAGAATTCGGCGTCACATCATTCAAATATTACCTCCACATGATGCAGGGGCCGCGGACTCAGGCTCAGTGGGCCGGGCGAGAACGAGGCGGGTGGCTGGGCTTTGATGATGGGACGATCTATTTGGGGATGGAGAAAGCAGCCGAAATCGGACCTCCCGGAATCATCTGTATCCACCCGGAGAACTATGAGATCGCCCGCATATTCGAGGATCGGCTCAAGCGCGCTGGACGAACGGACATGGCCGCTTGGGACGAGCGCTCACCCCATTTTTGTGAAGCGGGACATGTGAGGACTTATGCGTACTACGCCGGGGTCACCGGCTGCCCGCTCTACGTCGTGCATACAACGACGCAAGAATCCATCGACGAGATCCTGAAGGCCAGAGCCGAAGGCGTTAAGATCTACAGCGAAACCGGCCATCATTATCTGACCTTGTCGCACGATGTTTGGAAGATCAACGTTCCGCTTCGCGATGAAGCCACGATGGCTCGGCTGTGGGAAGCTTTGCGAGCGGGCCACATAGACTGCATCGGGACCGACCACGTCGATTGGGGAATGTCGCGCGATCAGATGGACAAGGGCAACGTCTGGGAAACCAGCAGTGGCTTCCCGTCGCGAGTGGAGGCGTATTTGCCGGTGATGCTGACCGAAGGGGTTCACAAAGGAAAAATTTCTCTGGAAAAATTGGTCCAGGTCTGTTGTGAGAACCCCGCACGGATTTTCGGCCTCTACCCTAAAAAGGGAGCGATCGGCATTGGCTCTGATGCCGATTTGGTCATCGTCGATCTCGACCGAACGGCGAAGGTGACACGGAACATGATCTACAGCTCCGCTGGATGGTCGATCTGGGAAGGCAAAGAACTTAAAGGCTGGCCGGTCATGACGATCCTTCGCGGAAACGTCATCATGGAGTGGCCGGAGGGAGCGCCGCGGGCGAAGATCACGACGGACAGACCGGGGGGTCGG
>VBKE01000267.1 GCA_005879605.1 Deltaproteobacteria bacterium | reverse complement strand
TCAACGATCATGTGGAAGTTAGCCGAAAGCGAAGCTCGTCGTCAATAGTGGTAGTCACTCACTCATATCTGAACCGATGGCATGAGGAGTTTCTATCGAGCTACTGCCCGGGCTAATCTCAAACTGGACTGATTGACCTTGGGGAGAGTTCGTTGAGAAGCCAGAAGTACGTGTCGATCAGAACTTGCATTTAAAGTAGGTTGGCTGGCCAAAGGAGATAAGCAAAACGACTATATCAAGCTTCACTTTATGTTGTATGCGTGATCTTTTGGAAGAAGTGTAGCGGCATGCCGTTAGTGAGATACGCCAATTGCTGACAGTCTCAGATACGATCTACAAGTCTTCTGGGCTGAGGGCTGAGGCCTGTCCGCTTTGCGATTCGGGAACATCCGAAGACCAAGCTCGTCTTGGTCATGGAAGGCAAACACAAAATCCAGCCAGCCGGGACGGGAAAGTGTGCGGTGAGAACCAGTTTGTCGCTTGATGATCCAACCGATGCGAAGACGTGCGGCCAAAACACGTCTGGCATACGTGCTGGACCAGTGAGTCATGCGGCCGCAAACGAGATACTAACAAGGTCAGGACCAGCTTCACCGTGTTCGAGGCGGTCTGCCACGACACGAAGGGCCAGAGCCTGAACCTTTGCCTGGGCCTCTGCGGAGCTGTTTCCATAAGCGAGGACTCCAGGTAGGTCAATCACTTCTGCGATCCAGCGGCCGTCTTCCTCTTGTTCAATTTCCACTCGAAACTTCATCTAATATAAATCTTACGCCTTTCTGTAGCACTTGAAAAGGATCGTAAGGATACCCATTTAACGCCAAGGGTGGGAGGCGCGTCTCTCAGCGTCCTTTTCAACCCAAAAGTTAGCCATTAGCTGCGAGATTGCCACCGTCGCGGGTCCCGCCGGCCATGCATGCAAGCCACGACAATGATCTGATCCTCAATAATTCGGTAGAAAAGGCTGTACGGGAAACGACGCAAGTTTACACGACGTGTCTGACGGTAAACAATAGGAGGGAACCGTTCAGGGTACGCCCCCAGAGATTCAATGACGGTACTCACTGCTGCAAGAAACTCGTCACCAAGACCGGCCTGTTGAGCCTCATACCATCGATAGGCGTCTTCTACGTCTGCAGCGGCCGCAGGGCGGAAGATCGGTGGCTTCACCTGGACTGAGATCGGATCTGCTGCAGGACTTGGTCCCAAGGAATACCCTCAGGCCCTGAGCGTTCGAGATCGTCAAGTCGCCGGTCTAGTTCCTCGCGCTGCGCGTTGGTCAGCGGAACAGCTCCCGGCTTCTCGTTGAGGCTGTCCCACAGTTCCTCGATCAGACGCAGACGTTCTTCAGGACTCAAATCGCCGATGTTTAGCGCACGCTTGCTCATAGACTCCAATATGCCATCTTTACAGTTTCTCTGCCACCGTCCGCTGTGCCTTGGCTAACGCTTTGCGTAACCCGCGCGGACAAGCAAAATTACTATAAAACTAATGCGCGTTGATCCCGCGTCGGGTTGATGCAGTCGTTATGTATGCATTTTCATGCGTCTCATAAGCATTGCTAAGAGTATCCCCAACAGGATCAGGCCCATAAGAATGATTTCGTGTTTGATAACTTGTAGAAACCCCTTTTGATAGGTTGAAATTTTCCATACCCATTTAGCATATGGAACTATAGCAACAACAAGGAAGACGTTGGTTGCTACCAGCAATATTCCATTGTTTAGTGAATTCTGAGCGTAAAGACTGACCGTAGCAATCTGAAAACCCACTAAAAGCAGTAATATGATGTCAAATGCGAGTTGTTCTTGTTTACTCCAGTACATAACTATTAGCCCGCGGTGTAGCACAGTAGCGATCACTGAATCTCAAACAACCCTGACGACGTTGAGATTGACTAACGATCCAAACTCGCCAGCGCCTTTTTATAGAAGCGTTCGTCGATATACTTCTCGGGTTTCGGGACCGGCGGCTTCATCAAACCGGCGGTCTCGCGCAGTTCAATAATCGTGCGGATGCCTTCGATGTCGATCCGGCTGCGTGGGGTGAAGCCGAATCGGGGACTGATGCTCTCCTCGTAAGCTTCCTCGGCCCTGGACCGATTATTTTTGTTTTCGGCCAGCAAGAGCTTGATCAGCTCTTCTCTATTTTTTCCGTCCATGACCCAATCCGTGGTCCGTATCATCGCCCGGATAAAGCGCACCAGCAGATCCTCGTGAGCGTTGGCCCACTCTCTGCGCGTCGCGCCCAGACCTCTCGCGTAGCGCGCAACGTGATCTTCGGAGCGAGCCAGAACTTTAAAGCCGCGCTTTTGAATTTCCTCGTCTGTCATCCCCATCATGGCGCCGGCAGCCTCGCCCCGGCCGATTGCCTCGGCTCGTGCGTTCGTGTTGCCGAAAGATTTTAGAGTGTAGTCCCGGTTCAGTTCCAGGCCGTGTTTTTTGAGAATTGCGATCATGACGATGGCGTAACCTGTGGTCGGCGCGTCGACGGCTAAGACTTTCCCCTTGATATCGTTGTAGTCGTTGATGCTGGGATGCACGGCCAGCCTTTGGTTTACCCCCTGACTTCCGCCTAGGAAAATGACGAAGTCATTCTTTTGCGGGTCCGCGCCCTGGCCTTCTGCCCAGGCAATGACGTTGTCGGCATTGTTGAGGATGAGATCGTATCGGCCGCTGATAAGATTGCGCAGCAGGGTCGGGGAGTCCGTCACGGTATTGATTTCGACGCGGATGTTTTCCGCTTTGAGAAGGCCCTTTTCCTGCGCGGCGATGATCACTGCATCTTTGTTAAACAACCCTATTCTGATTAGATCTTCGGCCATAACCGTCGTAGGCAGCAGCAATAAAAAAGCAGCCGCCCATACCTCCTTTAGTTTCATATGAATCCTTCTTTCCACGCAATCTCCCACTTAAGAGAGCCTGTTGTCAAATTTGTGGCGACGGCTTTTTTGGTTTGCAGTCACGGCCACCGACGGATCGCGGCTAACTTAATTGGAGAACCTCGGCAAAAAATCTTCCAGCCGAATCCGCTTCATCACTTCCTCTGGAACACGCAGCTCAGGCGGGAACCCTTCGAGAGGTTTGGTCGCGTCGAGGCCCATTTTAGCATTGACGCCTCCGGGGCCGGCGGAAGGATCGAGCTCGCTTCCCTGTGCGTTCGCAATGACGACGAGATCGCGGTCGGCTTGAAAGCGGTTAGAGATTGCCCACAGGACTCGTTCTTCGTCGAAGATATCAATGTCGTCGTCGACGATCACGACGTGCTTGAGCAACATGTCGGCTGCGAAGGCGGCGCAGATGGCGTTTTTCGCCTGACCCGGCGTTCGTTTGGCGATGGAGACGTAAGCATGAAAGCGGCAGTTGCCGGACACGGGCATGCAAACGTTTTTGACCGTGGGCACACTTTGCCGCACGGCTTTGAGCAGCGCCGCTTCCCGTGGTACGGCGCCCATTAATTTATGCTCCGTGTAGCCCGCATGGATATCTTGGAAGATATAGTTCTTACGGTGAGTGATGGCGGTGACTTCTATGATCTGCCGCTCGTCCTGCGGGACCGCGTGACCGGTAAACTCGCCGAACGGCCCCTCGGTGCGACGCACGTGAGGGAGCATTTTGCCTTCGATGATCATCTCGGCATCGGCCGGCACCAGAATGGGTACGGTCTTGGCCTTTACGAGGCGCAGCGGCTCGTTCATCATGCCGCCGATGACGCCGTACTCGTCTTCATCCGCTGGCGTCAGCGCCTGAGCGCCGAGTGAAAAGAGCGGATGAACGCCGATGACGATAGCGATTGGCAGGGGCTGGTCGCGGCGCTCGAACTTGTTGTGCAGGGTCCAGAGGTGCCGGCCGATAGCCATGAAAATTCTAAGCTCGCGTTTGCCTGCCATCATCAACCGGTTGTAGCTCGTGTTTCGGACGCCGGTATCAGGATCGGCAGCGACGACGACGCCCGCCGTTATGTAAGGCGCGGCGTTGACGTCATAGTGCGTGAGCATCGGCACTTCGGTCAAATCTGCTTCGTCGCCCAGTTTGGTCACTTCCTGAACCGGCGCGTCGGTCACTTCGACAGGCGGAATCGGCTTCGACTGACGTTCGCCGAACTTTCTCGCGAGCTCTTCCGGCTTACCGTCTAGGGCTATTGCCATCAAGCGCCGGCTGGCCTGCGCGTTGATGACAACGGGCGCGTCGCTGCCTTTGACCTTTTCGAAGAAGAGCAAGGGGAAGCGCTTGATCTTTTCTAGATGCGTGAGCAGCGCGGAGATCTCATAGCGAGGCGAGAGCGGCTTGTTAACGCGCGCAATCTCCTCGGGCGACTTTGCTTCCAGCTGGGCGATAAAACTCCGTAGGTCTTTAGGCATAAGCGTGATGTACTCGCTGTGAAAAGGAATGATCGGCCAAGGCGAATCGCGACTATAGCCCGTACAGTGTTCTCGGGTTATCGTCGAGAATCTTTTTCTTCACGGCCGCGCTGACCGTGTCGTTCTTTCGAAAGACTTCGATGGCATCCACTTCGCTGGAGGCGTCGGTGTGGCCGTAGTCGGTGCCGATCACGATGTTATCTTCGCCCGCGTATTTGAGCACGTAAGCGAAGTCGTCGTCGGTTTGCGCGTTAATGTAGATTTGAAATTCCTTGCACGGATTCTTCGGGAATCCTTTGGTCCCGGAACGGCGGACGGCTTCGTTCACCACCCACGGCACCCACTGGGCAGACGCTTCCACGAATGCCCACCTTAATTTCGGAAACGTTTTCGGAACCTCGCTCATCATCAACGACAAGCAGGTGACGACCGTCGGTATTCTGAATTGCGCGAAACCGCCCATCCTGTCGTAGCGCGGTTTGAACTGATCCATGAGTTGGGGGCTGGCGTTGGCGATATGAACGGCAATGGTGATGCCGAGGCGGCTCGCCTCCTCATAGATCGGGTAGAAGTAAGGATCGACGAGGTGCCTGTCGTTCTCGAACGGCCTCAGGCTGGCCGCCACCGCGCCGTTTTCCCGGGCGAAACGAATTTCCCGCAAAGCTTCACTGATCGTCATCGCGGGCACGACGCAGGACCAGCGGAGGCGATTCTTGCCCTGCTTCCAGACGTCCGCCATCCAGCGATTCCAGGATGCGCAGAGGGCGACTTCCGTTTCGGCTTTGTCCGCCACTCGCGCGATCCACATGGTATTGAAGAGAATCTGCACGTCGATACCGAGCTTGTCCATATGCTGCAAGCGCAGCTCGACGTCGCGCAACTCCCGGGCATCCGCGTCCGTTTGCAGCGTCCGTCCGGTCTCTTTGGACAGCGCGAGCAGTTCTTGCTCGCTCAGCGTGGGATTGCGGAAGCCGATGCTCTTGCCGTCGAGAAACCAGTATTGAGTGCTCGGGTTGTCCTCTGACCGGAAAAGCTGCGGTCGATATTTCTTGTCGGAACCTTCTAGATAATCCCAGGTGTGCACGGTTTCTACCACGTGGGCATCTGCATCGATAATCATGGGCTTCTCCTATGTCACAAGCTGATTTGCACAAAATCGCGCGAAAGCGAATCAATGGACTCTTGTTATTTATTGGAAATGAACGGCAAACGTCAACAGAGCCCGGTCGGTCGGTGTTGAAAGGCGCCTTTATTTAAATAGATGGACGGTCCGCAATGGCAAATCGTCTCCTGAGCGATAGGGTGAGGCGATAAATGTGTGCGAGTGGGGCTTTGTTGCTTGGCTAACTTCCAAAGCCACCAGATCCACCATTGATCTCGTTGGATGGAGCCTTTCCTCAAGGATGAGTGAGGCGAAGTGGCTTTGTTTCTACAATCTTGCCTCAGCCTTTTGGCTTGGCTTTCCACTTTGAGCAGAAAAGTCTGGAAAGCTGCAACCTCCGAGATCCGTCTGTCTGCGGCACCATCTTTGCTCGGTTGCTAAATACTCTTGGCATCACGGATCTCATGATGCCGCGCATGAAAGGAACGGAGCTCGTTAGTCATCTCAGAGAAACCGGCCCCCACGCGACGATCAACAGCGCGCGCCGCCGTGTCCGAGACTCTGCTCGAAAGCGAGCTCTTCGGTTATCTCCGTGGCTTTCACCGACGCCCGGAAGGACCGGCACGCAAAGGGGCAGCAGCCTTGTCTGCGTTAATAAATTATCTGCTGCCGGCTCTGATAAGGCATGAAAGAATCTAACGCCCATAAAACAATAAGGTACATGCCTGCAAAAGATCCCCAAGGACTAAGCTTTTAGAAGATTTGTATGACGATCGATGTCAGGATGCTATCCATTTCGCTGAGAATCTTGATTTTATGCGTCGTGTTGTTTGCAGGCTGCGCGGTTACGACTCAGGTTACCAATACTCAACGCTCCAGTATCGAGCAACAGCTGCTCGTTAGCTCGTTGGAGCGTGCTCTAGTCACGCTGAACACTCAAGGATTCAAGGGAAAAACCGTCACCGTTGATTTCTATGGTCTTACGCCCGACAGGGATTTCGCGAGGGAATTTGTCACAGCTTGGTTACAAGCACAACAAGTACAAGTCGTTACGGATCCGAAACAAGCTCAGTTGCGCCTGAAAGTCTTCGCTCCCGTTCTCGCGGTTGATCAAGGACAGTCGTTTGTGGGCGCTCCGTCTTTTACGGTTCCGTTAATGGGTTTTGCAGTACCGGAGATCCCAGTCGGTTTCTACCACGTGGGCATCTGCATCGATAATCATGGGCTTCTCCTATGTCACAAGCTGATTTGCACAAAATCGCGCGAAAGCGAATCAATGGACTCTTGTTATTTATTGGAAATGAACGGCAAACGTCAACAGAGCCCGGTCGGTCGGTGTTGAAAGGCGCCTTTATTTAAATAGATGGACGGTCCGCAATGGCAAGTCGTCTCCTGAGCGATAGGGTGAGGCGATAAATGATGGAGCCTTTCCTCAAGGATGAGTGAGGCGAAGTGGCTTTGTTTCTACAATCTTGCCTCAGCCTTTTGGCTTGGCTTTCCACTTTGACCAGAAAAGTCTGGAAAGCTGCAACCTCCGAGATCCGTCTGCCTGCGGCACCATCTTGAAGGTCCTGAGGCGCAAGAACAGTGCGTTGGCAAGGGCGGTTGTGACAAAAATGCGGACGCATTACCCGGATGGGGCAGAAATGCGTGATGAGCGTGGCATTATTGCAGCGGTTTATCCTTTGCAGTAGATGTTGAACATGCTGGAGATACGGAGATTGTTGCGCTGCCACCGATTGGAATGAAACTTGTGAAGGTGAAAGAAGCCACATCGGCGGGCCGTATCGGTAGACAGCGCTAGGCTCATCTGAAAATCTCCTTCGGCGCCTCAAAGTTCGGGCATTTATACATGATTTCACCGCCTCTTTCGTTCACGAGCAAACAAGCCTTATCCAACTGGTGCAGGCAGATGTTGATTGACGACCGCCCTCCCTTATTGCGCTATGCGATCTCTCTTGCGAGCGTCGCAACCGCCCTATCGGTAGCGTCGCTTTTGCCGTATCGCGCCGATCCGAGTCATTTCACCTTGTTCTTTGTCGCCGTAATGGTAAGCGCGTGGTATGGCGGTCTCGGAGCCGGGCTGCTGGCCACAATCCTTTCCGCGCTTTCTCTTGACTATTTCTTCATAGCTCCCATTCATTCAATTACCCTGGATTGGAGAGCTCTCCTGCGGCTGAGCACGTTCGTACTTGTGTCACTCGTGACCAGCTCGCTGACAGCGGCGCGCAAGCGAGCTGAGGAAGCTCTGCGTCAAGCCCATGCGGAGTTAGAAAACCGAGTCCGGGAACGGACCGCCGAGCTGGCCGAAGCCAATGAATCATTGCGGGCGGAAATTAGCGAGCGCAAGCGGGCAGAGAAGGAACTCTGGCGTCTTCAGAAGGAGATGGGACGAGTGGAGCGTCTGGCCGCGCTGGGACGAATGACCGGAACCATTGCCCATGAGCTTGGCACTCCGTTGAACTCCGTGCTTGGCTACACCCAGCTCCTTGCTCAAGAGGAATTGTCGGAGAGCGCACGGCGCCGTCTTACGATTATTGAGACGCAAGTCCAACGCATGGGAGACATCATTCAGCACTATCTTTCCCGCACTCGCGGCTCTCCCCGTAGGGACCAGGTCAACATCAACGACCTGGTGGGAGAAACCCTGTTGCTACTCGACCCAATTTTCCAGCAGCATGGAATACGGGTGACGACGAACCTGTCGGACTCGCTGCTCCTGCTCCACGGCGACGACGCTTCGCTCCAGCGAGTGCTCATCAATGTGCTCGACAACGCGGTCGATGCCACCGAAGAAGGCGGGCTCCTGAAGATTGCCACCTGCGCGAGCGCGTCTTCCGATGCCAACGGTCCGGGGATTATCATTGAGATCACGGATAGCGGTGCGGGTATTCCATCGGAGTTGTTGCCCAAGATCTTCGATCTTTTTGTCACGACCAAGCCGTCAGGCAAAGGGACGGGATTCGGTTTAGTCGTCTGTCAGGAAATCGTCAAAGCTCACGGCGGTACTATTGATATTGACAGCCAGGTAGGACAGGGAACCTCTGTACGGATCTTTCTTCCGACAGATCAGAGGTTCGGGGAACCCGCTCCGGTTGAGGGAACGACATGAGCGAGCGCATTTTGATTGCGGATGATGACGAAGTGAGTCGCCAGCTGTTTGCCGAGACGCTGGAACAGGAAGGTTACCGGGTGGATCGAGCACAAAGTGGCGATGAGGCGCTTTCGCTTTTGCGTGATGAGCTTTATGAGCTGCTCATCATTGACGTGCGGATGCCGGGGATGACGGGCCTGGAAGTGACACGGATACTGCATGAGAAAAATTCCTCTCTTCCCATCATCGTCATGACCGCTTTTGGCTCAATAGAAACCGCCATCGAAGCGATCCATGAAGGAGCTTTTGATTTCATCTCCAAGCCTATGAACCTGGAGGAGCTCAAGAAGACCGTCTCCAGAGCGCTGGCGCAACGGGCGTTCCGAGACAGGGCAAGGAAAAGCGAAGAAGAAAATAGAGACGGAGATCAGCCCGGGACGATCATCGGCAAAAGCACTGCCATGGTAGAGATCTACAAGACCGTGGCTAGAGTGGCTCCCACTAGAAGTGCGGTGCTGATTCTCGGAGAAAGCGGTACCGGCAAAGAGCTGATCGCTCGAGCCATTCACCAACATAGTCCCAGGGCCCGGGGCCCCTTTGTAGCGGTAGACTGCGGGGCGCTCACCGAGACGCTCCTTGAAAGCGAACTCTTCGGCCATGTGCGGGGTGCATTTACTGGGGCGATGGCGGATAAGAGAGGAGTGTTTGAGGAAGCTGAGGGTGGCACCTGCTTTCTTGACGAGATCGGTAACATCAGCCTGAACATGCAAGCCAAGCTCTTACGCGTATTGCAAGAACATGAGGTGAGACGGGTCGGAGGGAAGGACTGGATGAAAGTAGACGTGCGGGTGGTGGCCGCCACCAATCAGAATCTGGCCGAACTGGTTAGGAAAGGCAATTTCCGACAGGACCTGTATTATCGGCTAAACGTTGTCGCCATTCATCTACCGCCTTTACGACAGCGATTGGAAGATATTCCGCTTCTGACGCACCATTTTTTAAAGCGCTACAGCCAAGAGAGCGGAAAGTCCATAACTGGTATCTCCGACAAATGCATGGAATTGCTATGTGACTATTCCTGGCCGGGAAATATCCGAGAACTGGAAAATGTCATCGAGCAGGCCGTGGCTCTCTCTAATCAGCCGGTATTTACGCCGGATGATCTTCCGGCAGCGGTGCGCGATAGGGCGGCTTCGAGATTCGCTCATAATCTTCCACAGAGTGAGCAATTCCTTTTCGCTGACACCCCGACTCTGGAAGAAGTCAAAAAGCGCTACGTGCTCCATGTTCTGAAGAACGCTCAGGGAAATATTTCCCAAACTGCAAGAGTTCTGAACATTGATCGGCGCTCCCTCTACCGCATGTTAGCACGTTATGAGGTTGAGCCTTTCTTCAAACATGAGTGAGGCGAAGTGGCTCTGTTTCTACAATCTTGCCTCAGCCTTTTGGCTTGCCTTTCCACTTTGATTAGGAAAATCCGCAAAAACTGCGACCTCCGAGATCCGTTTGCTGCGGCATCATCCTTGCTCGCTTAAAATAGAGTGAAAAAAGGGAGAGCGATTGCGCGTTCTGATCGTAGATGACGACGAAACCTTCTGCCAGCTATTGGCTGAGGTTTTAGAGGGTGGAGGGATTAAAGTGGCGTGGACCACGGACGGTCTCGAAGGTTACGAGATGTCCCTTTACGAACCCTATGACCTTTTTATTATTGATCAACGCATGCCGTTGATCTTGGGAACCGAGCTTGTTGAGGAACTCAAGAAGGACAATCCGAAAGCAAAGATCATTTTGATTTCTGCTTTTGCCGACGAGACATTACAGAATCAATCGAAAAGCCTCGGCGTTCCGGTCTTATCTAAACCGTTCAGCGCGAACCGTTTGCTTGAGTTGGTAGAGAGCGCTTTGGTCCGTTCGAAGCAGTAGGAACATCGGACAGCTAGCGCTGAGCATTGCGCAGGAAAAGGCAGCCCGGACAAATGTTCGCCTCGATCAGCGTGTGGACCGGACGATTTTTCAACCGGTTGCTATTTCCTCGTCATCTATCTTCCAGGTGAAGTTGAGCTGAACCTGACCTTTAGAGGACAGATGAGCCGTGTGCTTCACAGTTTTCCCCAGCGCTGTTGCCGCAACGGTGTAGTTTCCTGCCGGCAGTTTTGTAAAAAACAATGGACCGTCGGAAATCGCTTCAAGAATCCGTTTGCCTTTATCGTCTTGAATCAAAACGTGGGCGCCGCCAAGATAATTCCCGTTCTGCAGCGCGAACCGAAGTTGCAGATTGTCTGTGTCGCTCATAGCTCGCGCACTTTTGCCTTCATCCGGTCCAAAGCCGCCACTCACATACGAAATTCCTTGGTAAGTCTTCACTTGAGCCGTTGAGTGTAAAAACGCAGTCGACCAGTCTGCAAAGACCCATGCTGCGGCGAACACAAGAACCCCAATGGCTCGAATCATAATCTTATTCATGGAGTTGTCCTCTCATGTGCCGAGGTCACGCTATGAAACTGCGACGTCACGATCTGTGTTTTCCAAAGCGCTTCTGTCCCTTTATTAAATCAGGCGCTGCAAGCCTTCAATGTCTCTGAGATTGGACTTGATCCTGTCCGGTAGGAGACTCGTCGCACGGCCCATAGAAATCGATCACGTCGCCTGTGCGCTCATCTTTGAGCACGGGTTGATCCCCAGCTAAACTCCTTTGATGCATCGCTGGTCACTCCAACCGATTCGAGGATGAATACGGCTGATAAGAATGATCCGATGCGCTTCATAATTTCACTTCCTTTCTACTCTTGCGTTATCTTCAACAACTAGAGCAATGAACATGCCGCGCCCGAAAAACGAAGGGCTAACGCCAGCTAAAACTCCCGGAGACACAAAGACCGAGACATTTTGTCTGCCATTCTACCGTTTGACCACACTTTACTTTTGGCCGCTCAGTGGATCTACTGCTTCTCACTCCACCAATGCGGAACAGTAACTCGTGGCGTCAGTTTTGCGTATGCTTCCCCTAGCCAATGGAAGATGAGACATACAAAACGTCTATCACAAAGAAAAGAATGGTTTTCCTAGCATTGCGGAAGATCCGCGATCCCGGTCCTAGAAAACTGATTGCCGAAGTCTTGAGATCTTTCAAAAAGGCGATTAACGAAACTGAGGAGCGCACCATGAAGGACTGGCGAGGGGAACTCGAAAAGCTCGTCGAATTGAATGAGCGTGAACAATTGCTGTTGCGCCGAGATTGAGAGCGGATGCTTACGCGAAATGTGACCAATCACTTTGTATTGCGCGCTGTTGATTTGGTGATGTGAGGAACAACACCTTTCTGTCAGATTGTGGCGCAATGGCAACCGAGATCTTTGTATGTGAGATAACAACTTTGTGCCGCTTGCAATAAACCTTTTCGCCGTGCACCGAGTCTAAACTAACAAGGAGGAAAAATTTATGAAAAGTTTTAAAGCAGCGATTTTAGGAAGTTTGGTTGGAGGTTCCCTGTTATTGCTCAGCGTTCCTTCACAAGCCGCACCCTGGGGAGGTAGGTTCAATCATAGGACCCTCGGAAACGATATCAGGAACGATCGTGCTGAAATTCAAGGTGAGCGCAGAGACCTCTACACTGACCACAGGGATCTCACCCAGGACAGAAGAGAGCTACGGCAAGATCGGCGCGACGGAGCGAGTCCGGCAGAGATTGCCGGCGATCGGCAGGACATCCGCAAAGATCGGAGTGACATTGCGAACGACCGGCATGACCTCCACGAAGAGCGACGGGATTTGAATCACGATTTGGAACGCGAGCGCGATCATTCGTTTTTTGGCTGGTGGCATTCTTGGTGGAATCGTTGATAGATTTTGATCCGTTTCCTTAAAAAAGAAGAGGCCAGGGCCGCCGCGGGGGAGCATGAGAACGATTCGTTCCTGCATTCCTTGCAGAGACTTCTGTGGCGATTGGCAAAACGAGGCGAGAGGTCGTGTTACAGGAAAGCCACACCGTTACGCATTTTTGTCACAGGCGATTATGAAGCATCAGCGTCGGCTTTCTGTTTTGATTGATGTCTGCTGCTCCGAACTCGGGTGATTGCTAAATACCCTTGGCATCGGGCTTGCGCCATGATCGGTTTGTTGAAAAAAGGCGATATGCAATTGGCATGTGGCGATCACGGTTGTTCCAACCTTGACATTCGAGAAGCGAGGTTTACCATAACTACGTGGGATATGACTGCTTCTAACAAATATCGGGTTGCGCGGAACGTCATTTTTGTTTTTGTCTTTGTTCTCCTATCTGTTAGCTTCGCAGCCTATAAGCATTCCGTTTCCACCGGTGTGGCGAAGTATATTACTTTCGAGCACGAGCAGCGCCGTGTTCTCGTCAGGGCCGAGCGAGACAATTTTAGAAGTGGAGTTACGACAGCAGATGGCGGCGGTATCTTGCCCGATCGGTCGCACGAGATAGCTGAAATTCCTCTATCACCGCAAATCGTTGGCACGCATTATGGACTTTCATGGATCCAGCAGGCGCTGATCGAACCTACCCAGCTTATCCTCGATTTATCCCCGGTATTGAACCTGTGATTTTTTAGCCTCACGCATGTGACCCAAGCGAGCGATGGCTTGATTGGGTGAATCACTCAAAAGTTTTGTCGCTTCCGATAGTCCTTCTTTCAAGGAGACGGGCGTAGTGTCTCATGCGCTCGGGATCTCGGAGGCAGGAAGAGTTTTACTGAAGCAACCAAAAGGAGAAGAAAATGATTACGATTAAGAATTCGAAACCGGTTTTTTACGGTCTTATTGTGGTGTCCACCCTAGCGATGGGCGCAGCTCAAGCGGGCGCGCAAGACGGCATAATATCGAAGACTCAAGCTGCGCAAGGGGGTTACTGTCATCTCAGGTTTCCCGCCATCGATCCCCTGACTTTGGGCACGGACCATCCGCAACTCCAGGATCCCCAAAAAGGAGACATCATAGACTACTACGGATCTTGCGACCATGATCCGTTGGGCAAGGATGAGGTCGAAAGACAGGAGGAGGACCAACTCGTCCGTGGGATGCGCAACTGGGCGGAGTAATTAACCAGCCGCCAACGTTGAGTGCGCGCGCCGGGGGGAGAGCTTGATTCTCCTCGGCGCGCGTAATTTCAAGACGCTGTGGAAACGGGTCGAGAAGTGCGTTGTTCACGGTGTCTTGAAAGCTGGAACACTTCCGAGCCGAATTAAAAAAATGGGTTCCCTCTTTGATTGTCCCTGCGAATATTGATACACTTGTTTTAAACATATGTTTAAAAATGCTGCGGCCGATATATCAACGACAGGAACGGAGAAGCGCCTCTTGGAAGCAGCCGGTGAGATTTTTGCCGAATACGGCTATCGCGCGGCCACCGTACGCCAGATCTGCGAACGCGCCGCGGCAAATATAGCGGCTGTCAATTATCACTTTGGAGACAAAGAGGGACTCTACATGGCGGTCCTGCGCGCCGTGCACAATGCCCATGTCGAGAAATATCCGCCTACTCTTGGCTTACCTGCCGGAGCCACGCCGGAACAGAGGCTGCGCGCCTACATTCGCTCGTTATTGTATCGCATCTTCGACGAAGGCCGCCCGGGCTGGCACACGAAAATCATGGCGCGAGAGATGATGGAACCGACCCGTGCCCTTGATATGCTTGTGGAAGAAGGAGCCCGTCCGCTGCACCAAGATCTCGCGTCTATCGTTCGCGATTTACTCGGATCGAAAGCCACTGATGAAGCGGTGCGCCTCTGCACGTTGAGCATCCTGGGCCAGGGTGTCTATTACCGCCGTGCTCGGCCGGTGATTAGCCGGCTCTATCCTCACCAGAAATACGGTCCGAAGGAGATCGAGGGAATAGCTGAACATATTACCCAATTTTCTCTTTTGGCGCTGAAAGGCTTGGCCAAGAAAGTCGAGTCCCCTGGGTTTCGTCGCTGTCAAAACGCTAATCAGTCGCAGCGGGGTAAATACTTGTGAATTGTTTTAGACCTTGCCTTCGCTTCATTTCTTATCATGCAACAGTTGGGGAGCCGCGATGGGAAGTTCGAACGCGGCGACCGACGTGCCTGATCGCGCACGTCCGAGTGACCGACTCCGAGACGCGCAACACTTTCTGCGCAATAAGAGAAGGGGGCAGAGGATATGCCTGAACCAACTCACTTTTCTCCTTGGAAAAAGCGCTATTGGATCGGACTGCTCGGCCTAGCTCTTTTAGGAGTGGGAATCTACATCTTTTTTGTGAAGCCGGGCGAAGCGGATCCGCCGCCAGCTCGGCAACGTCAGGATTCCGCCGCGCGTGCCGTTCCAGTCGTGACCGCAAAGGCCAAAACCGGCGAAATGAATGTCTATCTGACGGGACTGGGAACGGTGACGCCGCTCAACATGGTTACGGTAAAAAGCCGGGTCGATGGCCAGCTCATGAGCGTGATGTTTCGTGAAGGTCAAATGGTTCACGCCGGCGAGCTTCTGGCGGAAATCGATCCGCGCCCGTTTCAAGTGCAGCTGACGCAGGCCGAAGGCCAAATGGCGAAAGATCAAGCACAGCTTAAGAACGCCCAGATCGATCTCGAACGCTATAACGTTCTCTATCAGCAGGATTCGATCGCCAAGCAACAGCTCGACACCCAGGAGGCTCTGGTGCGTCAGGATGAAGGCGCGATCAAGGTTGATCAGGGACAGATCGACAACGCTCGGCTCCAACTCGTTTATTGCCGCATCACCGCGCCGCTCAGCGGCAGGGTCGGACTCCGCCTCGTCGATCCCGGTAACATCGTGCACGCCGCCGATACAAACGGGCTGATCGTCATCACCCAGATCGATCCGATCGCGGTGATCTTTGCGATTCCCGAGGACAGCCTGCCTCAGGTGCAGAAGCAGATGCAGGGAGGCCGCCAGTTGCCGGCGGAGGCCTACGACCGCGATTTGAAAAACAAGCTCGCCACGGGCTCGCTTATGACCATTGATAACCAGATTGATCCGACTACCGGAACGGTGAAGTTCAAGGCGGTTTTTCCCAACAAAGAAGGCATGCTCTTCCCCAATCAGTTCGTTAACGTGCGGCTGCTGGTCGATACAGTCCGCAACGTCGTCCTCGTTCCGAACGCTGCGATCCAACACAGCCCACAGTCGGCCTTCGTGTATGTCGTTAAACAAGATAGCAGCGTCGAGGGCCGCAATGTCCAGATTCAGGGGAACGAGGGCGATCAAACTTCGATCGCCCACGGTCTGTCCGCCGGGGAGATCGTTGTGACCGACGGAGTCGACAAGCTCCAGCCGGGCACGAAAGTGACGTTGCGCGGGCCATCAATAGCCGGTTCCTAAGCGCGGCGAACCTATGAATCCATCTCGACCCTTCATCCTCAGACCCATCGCGACGTCACTGTTGATGGCGGGAATCTTGCTCATCGGCGCAGTGGCCTACAAGCAGTTACCGGTGTCGGCGCTGCCGCAGGTGGACTATCCAACCATTCAGGTTATTACCTTTTATCCTGGCGCCGGCCCCGACGTGATGGCGTCGTCTATCACTGCGCCGCTGGAGCGGCAGTTCGGAGAGGTACCGGGTTTGAACCAGATGACCTCGACGAGCTCCGACGGCAGCTCGCTCATCACGTTGCAGTTCTCTTTGGACCTCAACATCGATGTGGCGGAGCAGGAGGTGCAGGCCGCCATCAACGCCGCATCGACCTTTCTGCCTACAGATCTGCCCAATCCGCCGATCTACAGCAAGACCAACCCGGCGGACGCCCCGATCTTGACCCTCGCCCTGACTTCAAAGACGCTGCCGCTTCCCAAAATCGAAGATCTTGCCGATACCCGGCTCGCGCAGAAAATTTCGCAGCTCTCGGGCGTGGGCTTGGTGAGTATCAGCGGCGGCCAAAAGCCGGCGGTGCGCATCCAGGTGAATCCCACGGCGCTCTCTTCCTACGGCCTGACGCTGGAAGACGTGCGCACGGCCATTGCACAGTCGAACGTCAACCAGGCCAAAGGCAACTTCGACGGCCCCCATCAGGCTTACACCATCGCGGCCAACGATCAGCTTTTGTCGAGCGATCAGTACCGCCCGCTGTTCATCGCCTATCGCAACGGCGCGCCTGTGCATCTTTCCGATGTCGCCACGGTCATCGACGACGTCGAAAACGTCAAACAGGCAGCGTGGATGAATCAGGCGCCCGCCGTCATCGTCAACATCCAACGGCAGCCCGGCGCTAATATCATTGCAGTCGTGGACCGCATAAAGAATCTCCTGCCGCAACTTAAAGCTTCGCTGCCTTCCTCGGTGGACTTGTCGATTCTGACCGACCGCACAACGACGATTCGCGCTTCGGTCAGCGACGTGCAGTTCGAGCTGATGCTCACTGTCGCGCTAGTGGTCATGGTGATCTTCCTTTTTCTCCGGACGCTTTCTGCCACCGTGATTCCGAGCATCGCCGTGCCGCTATCTATCGTGGGAACTTTCGGCGTGATGTATTTGCTCGGTTACAGCTTGAACAATCTTTCCCTGATGGCGCTCACCATCTCCACCGGTTTTGTAGTCGACGACGCCATCGTGATGATCGAAAACATCATGCGTTACATCGAGGAAGGCGACTCGCCGCTGGAGGCGGCGCTCAAAGGCTCGGAGCAAATAGGTTTCACGATCGTTTCACTTACCGTGTCGCTGATCGCGGTTTTAATCCCGCTGCTTTTTATGGGCGATATTGTGGGGCGGCTGTTCCGTGAGTTTGCCGTTACCCTGAGCGTGACCATTTTGGTTTCTGCAATTGTCTCGCTGACGCTTACCCCCGTGATGTGCGCCAAACTCCTGCGCCACAAGTCCGAGGCGGAGCAGAGCCGTTTTTACCGGGCGTCGGACAGGGCGTTTCAGTCGGTGATTGCATTCTACGGCCGGACGCTTACCTGGGTCTTTGAACGTCAGACCGCGACGCTATGGGTCGCCGCGGCGACCCTCGTTTGTACAGTGCTGCTCTACATTTTTATTCCCAAGGGCTTTTTCCCTGTGCAGGATACCGGCGTCATCCTCGGAGTCTCCGAAGCTCCCCAGAGCGTCTCTTTCACCGCGATGGCCGATCGGCAACAGGCGTTGGCGCGCGTGATCTTGCAAGATCCCGCGATAGAAAGTCTGTCGTCCTTTATCGGCGTCGATGGCACGAACACGACGATGAACAGCGGTCGCATCCAGATCAATTTGAAGCCCATCGAGGTGCGGCGGATCAGCGCCAGCGACATCATTCGCCGCCTGCAGCCACAGCTCGCGCGGGTCGAGGGGATCACGCTCTTCATGCAGCCGGTGCAGGATCTCACGGTGGAAGACCGGGTAAGCCGGACTCAATTTCAGTATAGCCTCGAAGACGCCGACACGAGGGAGCTCGCGACGTGGGTTCCACGCTTCATGCAGAAGCTCGAGGCGTTGCCGATGCTCCGCGACGTGGCCAACGACCAGCAAGACCAAGGACTCCAGACGCGCCTCGTCATCGACCGGGCGACGGCCTCCCGGCTCGGCATCTCGCCACAAACGCTCGACAATACGCTCTACGACGCCTTCGGCCAGCGCCAGGTCTCGACGATATTTACCCAGTTGAATCAGTACCACGTCGTGCTCGAAACACAGCCCGATTTCAAAAACGATCCGCAGAATTTAAACAATCTGTACGTTCAATCGAACACGGGGGGAGCCGTGCCGCTCAGCACTTTCACTCACCCGGAATCCGCCAATGCGCCTCTCACGGTGAACCATCAAGGGCAATTTCCGGTAGTCACCGTGTCATTTAACTTAGCGCCCGGCGCCTCGCTGGGCGACGCGGTGGCCGCAGTCAACCAGGTGAAGCAAGACCTGGGTATGCCCGCAAGCATTCAGGCCAGCTTTCAAGGAACGGCGCAAGCGTTTCAGGCCTCCCTGGTCAACGAGCCCTTTTTAATTCTGGCGGCGCTCGTGACCGTCTACATCGTCCTGGGCGTCCTGTACGAAAGCTACATTCACCCGATCACGATTCTTTCCACCCTGCCCTCGGCCGGAGTCGGCGCGCTGCTCGCGTTGATGATCTGCGGGACCGATTTCAGTGTCATCGCGCTGATTGGCATCATTCTCCTCATTGGCATCGTAAAGAAAAACGCGATCATGATGATTGACTTCGCTCTCGATGCCGAGCGCAACGAAGGGAAAACCCCGCTGGATGCCATCTATCAGGCTTGTCTACTGCGCTTCCGGCCGATCATCATGACCACTATGGCAGCGCTGCTCGGCGGAGTGCCGCTGGCACTGGGGACCGGCATGGGAGCCGAGCTGCGCCGCCCGTTGGGAATTTCCATCATCGGCGGACTGATCTTCAGCCAGCTGCTGACTCTCTACACGACACCAGTGATCTATCTGGCGTTCGATCGCTTGGCTAAACGGTTGGGTCGGGCACGCGCCAAAGGGCGCGAGCGGCAATTACCATTGGAGCTTGGCTCGTGAACATCTCGGCGCCGTTCATTAGAAGACCGGTGGCGACCACGCTGTTAACGATAGCGGTGGGACTTGCGGGGGCGGTCGCCTACCGCTTTCTGCCGGTCTCGCCTTTGCCCCAAGTCGACTTCCCCACCATCCGCGTTCAGGGCAAGCTCCCGGGCGCGAGCCCGGAAACCATGGCTTCCGCCGTCGCGACGCCGCTCGAGCGTCAATTCGGACGCATCGCCGGCATCACCGAGATGACCTCGTCGAGCTCCATCGGCTCGTCATCCATCGTCATGCAATTCGACTTGAACCGAAATATCGACGCTGCGGCGCGAGACGTCCAGGCCGCCATCAACGCCGCGCGCGGGCAACTGCCGGCCAACCTGCCGA
>VBKE01000482.1 GCA_005879605.1 Deltaproteobacteria bacterium | reverse complement strand
GACGGAGAAACTCCTTGAGGGCTTAAAACAAAGAGAGCCGGAAGCGCGTGGCGTCTCGTACAATAGCGTGGCTAAATTGCTTGCCAAGCCCTATCCAGACCATCAAGCCGTCGCCAACGCCTATCGATTGTGCTGTATGAAAGCTCCCGAGGCCAAGGAAATAAGTCCGCTGGCGCTCTGGGATCTGCATTTTTTGCGGCAGTTGGATAACTCGGGTTTTATCAACCAACTATACGAGAGTCATTGAAAAGCCAAGACTCGGCTGACGGGGGAAGAGATGGGAGGTGCATGATTGGGATCCTTACCTTTGTCCTTTCGCTCGACGGGAAGGATTTCAGGGCGCAAAAGGAAGGTAACATGCCGCACAAAAAGCGGATCATCTCTTATTTGAAACATCCCATGAAGCCGCTAACTGCGAGCTTGCTCATCTTCTTCGTTTGCTGCGCATCTCCGGCTTACGCTGACGCCGCTGAATCGAAGCAGGACTGGCAATCTGAGTGGGAGAAAACGATCCAGGGCGCCAGGAAAGACGGCAAGCTATCGCTGTATTTATACCAGGGCGAGGGTGAGCTCGGCGCGGTCGCGCAATTGTTTCAAAAAAAATACCCAGAGATCAGCGTGACAACGGTGATCGGACGGGGCAATCAGCTTGGTCCGAAAGTTATGGCTGAGCGCCGGGCGGGAAAATTTCTCGTCGATGCTTACATCGCCGGACTGACGTCGACCTATGAGATTCTGTATCGCGGTAAAATATTGGACTCGGTCCGCTCCGCGTTGATTCTTCCCGGGGTGCTGGACGAATCCAAATGGTGGCAGGGGCAGCATCATTACATCGATCCGGAAAACAAATACATCTTTGTTTTCGTCGGCAATGTCGGCCAGTATATCTCGTATCACACAAAGTCGGTCGATCCCCTTGAGTTTCGCTCTTACTGGGATTTTCTCCAGCCGAAGTGGAAAGGGAAAATCCTTTCGCGCGACCCGAAAATCTCCGGTAGTCAGCGGATTGGCTTAAGAGGGTTTTACCACACGCCCGAGCTCGGCCCGGAATTTATTCGTCGTCTTTATGGTGAGATGAATGTCGCGGTGACGCAGGAGTTGCGCCAGACGACAGACTGGTTAGCCAACGGCAAATTCGCGATCTGCTTTTTCTGCTCGGAGATTCTAAGAGCGAAATCTCAGGGGCTGCCGGTAGACGAATTTCCCACCGCCCGCTGGAAAGAGAGTCGCGCCATCTCCGCGGGGAACATCGGCTCGTTGGCGTTGCCGAGCCAGCCGCCGCATCCGCACGCCGCGCGGTTATTTGCAAACTGGCTACTCTCGCGCGAAGGGCAAATTGCCTTTCAACGCGCCGCCAACACGCCATTCAATTCGGAAGAGTCCATGAGAATCGATATTCCCAAGGACATGATTCCTGCCGAAATAAGACGCATTGACGGCGTGAAGTATTTTCTGGCGGACAGGCCGGAGTTTATGGATATGGCGCCCATTTATGAGCTTGTGGATAAAGCGCTGGCGCAATCAAGAAAGAAATAAATTCGACTGATTAAATGCACGCGCGATGGGAGCGTTGAGACTGCCCATGGATTACGGCTCAAAACTGGGAAGTTGAGGTGAAAGATTCATGACGCATCTTTTGCTGCAATTAGGAACGATCGTTCTGTTGTTGGCGGTGCCAATGCTTGCTCCAATCAATCCCGTCCACGCGGCCGAGGCGAAAAAACCAGCTTGGCAGCTGGAATGGGAAAACGTCTTGGCTGCGGCAAAGAAAGAAGGTCAGGTCGCCATTTACATCAGCGGCTACGAAGAGATTCTGCCGGAGTTTCAGAAAGAATATCCGGAAATCAAAGTTGTGCCGACCACGGGACGCGGCTCGCAGATTGGCCAGAAATTGCTCGCCGAGCGGCGCGCGGAAAAATTTTTGGCCGATGTTATCAGCGCTGGCGGGGTGACGACGTATCAACAATTGTTTCCCGCTAAAGTTTTCGATCCGATCAAGCCGGCCCTGCTACTGCCAGAGATCACCGACACTTCGAAATGGTATCTAGGTAAACATCATTACTCCGATCCTGAGAATCAGTACATTTTCAACTATGTTGCTACGGCGACCTATGGCTCGATCAGTTACAACACCAAGTTAGTAAACCCGAAGGATTTCAAGTCTTACTGGGATCTGCTCGCGCCTAGGTGGAAGGGGAAAATCATTTCGCGCGACATTCGCGTTGCCGGCGCCGGCTCCGGTAACGCGCGGCTGTTTTACTACCTGCCCGACGTCGGCCCTTCGTTCATTCGCAAATTGTACGGCGAAATGGACGTGACGTTGTTTCGGGATTATCGCCAAGGCACGGACTGGCTTGCCGTCGGCAAGGCGGCGATCTGTTTTTTCTGCGAAGCGGATGTTTCCAAGGCGCAGGGGCTGCCGGTCGATACCTTTGGACCGGGCGTGTTCAAAGAAGGCGCTGGTTTGGTAACTCAGTTCGGCACGCTTGGATTAGTCAACCGGGCGCCGCATCCGAACGCTGCGAAAGTTTTCATCAACTGGCTGCTATCGCGCAACGGTCAAATGACGCTGCAAAAAATCATGTCGCCCACTGA
>VBKE01000489.1 GCA_005879605.1 Deltaproteobacteria bacterium | reverse complement strand
GAAAGTAATCCGGCGAAACAATCGCCATTTCGCTGACCGGTTCCTGACCGGGACGATCTGGCGGCGTGCCGGTGATGTGAAATGAACTGTCCCATTCCTCGTGATCGAACGGCGCGTTGTTGCATATCGCCGCCGCGCTCACGCCCGGAAGGCGTCTCACTTTCTCAAGCAGTTGATCGTAAAAGCGAACGATTTTCTCCGGCGAATCGTAGCGCGCCGGCGGCAGTGCGACGGTCATGGTCAAAACTCCACGCGGATCGAATCCAAGCGGCACCTGCTGCGAACGCCAGAAACTCTTCAGTGTTAATCCGGCCGCTGCGAGCAACACGACCGCAAGAGCGACTTGTGCAATCACGAGCACTCCGCGGGCGCGCTGTCGTTGCGCGCCGCTGGTGCCGCGTGCGCTCTCTTCATGCAACTCGCTCGCCACTGAGGCGGTGTTCGAAACACGCAACGCGGGCCACGCTCCAACGAGAAACCCGGCGAAGACTGAAATGGCGGTGGTAATTCCGAGCACGAGGCCGTCGATATTGGTTTCCTGAAATCGCGGCACGTTGGGCGGAACGAGTGTGCGAATCGTGTCCAGACTCCAAATGGCAATGAGCACAGCGCAAACGCCGCCTAACAAGGCCACCACTCCGCTCTCGACCAACATTTGCCGAGCCAGATCCCAGCGGCTCGCACCAAGCGCGGCGCGCACGGCGAGTTCTTTGCGCCGCGCAAGACCACGCGCGAGCTGAAGATTCGCCACATTCGCGCACGCGATTAGAAACACGCAAGCTACGGCCCCAAGCAGCACGCCAAGAAGGTATCGGTATTCGCCTACTGAATATTCGAGCAGCAGCTTTACGGAAACCTGGCGACCAGTATTCGAATCAGGATAACGCCGGGCAAGATCGGCTGCGATGGTATCGAGTTCTGCTCTGGCTTGTTGCAGCGTCGCGCTCGGTTTCAGCCGGCCGATCGCGGAAAAAGCCTCGTGATTTCCACGGGCGAGAAAATCATGGTCCGCCCGCAGATCAGCCACAGGCAGAAAGACGTCGCAACTGCGCGGAAAGCGAACTCGCTGCGATAAAACGCCGATGATCTCACGCGGAACGCCATCGACGTTCAGTAGCTGACCGACGATCGCCGGCGATGCCCCGAAACGCGTCCGCCAAACTCGCTCGCTGATCAGCGCTACTTTCGCTGCTCCGGGAACGTCGTCACTCTGTGAGAAATCGCGGCCGATCAGTGGCGGGACCTGCAAGATCGACAAATAATTTGCGGTGACGCGCGCCGCTCGAATTGCCTCCGGCGCCGATTTTCCGTCCAGAGCCGAAAGGCTGACACGCTCCGCTCTTGCCAGCGCGAGATCGGTGAAGCTCTTCTGCGCGGCGCGCCAGTCGAGATAATTCATGTAGCTGACCGAGCCCGATTCGAAACCGGCAGGCCCGAGCAATCTCTCGCGCAGCAACACCAGTTGCTCCGAATGCGGATATGGGAGCGGCCGGAGCAAAACTGCATTGACCACGCTGAAGATCGCTGTATTCGCGCCGATGCCGAGCGCGAGGGTGATCACCGCAATGGCAGTAAATGCCGGCTTCTTGAAAAGCTGTCGTAGAGCGAAACGGAGATCGTTCATATCATTCGGCGTGAAGCGCGGTCATTGGATCGGCTTTGGTTGCGCGCATGGCTGGCAGATAACTTGCGGCCAATGCGACAGCAGCGAGCAAGATCGTGACCAGCACAAAAATCCGCGCGTCGAATGCGCTCACCTTATAGAGCAACGCCCGCAACGTGCCCGTGCCTATTAGCGCTACGATGAGTCCGATGGCCGCTCCGGCAGAAATGAGCTTGAGCGAGCGGCCGAGGATTAGTTTCAGAACGTCACTGCGCTGCGCGCCAAGCGCCATCCGCACACCAATCTCTTGCGTGCGTTGAACGACAAGAAACGACATCACGCCGTAAATCCCGACACTCGCAAGCAACACCGCGACACCCGCAAACACTCCAAGCAAAACGACAGAAAGCCGCCGCGGCGCGACTGAATCGGCGACCACGCCCTCGAATGTGCGAACATTGGCGAGAGGCACCGCAGAATCGATTGCCTGAATCTCGCGCCGAATCGCTGGAAGCAAGCTCGCCGGATCCTGATTGCTCCTGACTACATAGATCGAGGTGAAGTACGGGTCCTGGGCGAATGGAACGTACATTTCCGGTTTAGGATCGACATCCAAACCGAAATGGCGCACGTCACCAACAACTCCGGCGATCGTAATCCAATTCGGGTGCTCGGACATTCCTCCCATCACGATCCGTTTTCCCACCGCGTCCTGATTCGGCCAGAATTTTTTGGCAAAAGCTTGATTCACGATGATGACCGGCGGCGCGTCCGCCTTATCAGCGTCAGTGAAGAATCTGCCTTTGATCAATGGTATCTGGAGCGCGCGAAAATAATCTGGAGAAACCTGGCGCTTTTCTTCGTCGGGGCTCGGGTTGCGATCGTTCGATGGTTGCCCCTCAATCGCAAAAGATGAATCGGCGTTTGTCCCGGCGAGCGGCAGAATCGTACTGAGTCCGGCAGCCTGAACTCCCGGCAGTGCCGCGATTCGACGTTGCGCTTCATTATTGAAACGGATGATCGACGGACCATCTGAATATTGGACCTTGGGCAGCGAAATCTCGAACGTGAGCGCACCGCGCGGGTTGAAACCAGGATTCACGTGTTGCAAGCGCGCGAAACTCTTCATCAGAAGTGCGGCGCCGCTAAGCAGGACCAGCGCGAGCGCGATTTCGGCAATGACGAGACCGTTGCGCAAACGATTGCGTCCCGTGCCTTGCGTTGAGCTTCGTCCGCCTTCTTTGAGTGCTTCGGTCAGTTCCGGTCGCGCGCTGGCCAGACCGGGAACGAGACCGAAAATCATTCCTGTGCCGACAGCAATCGCCAGCGTCACGCCCAACACGCCAAGATCGACGTTCACTTCGCGCAAGCGCGGCACTGTTTGCGCGCCGATAATCTTCAATAATTCCACGCCCCACAACGCGAGAAGAACGCCCGCAACTCCACCAATTAGCGCCAGCAACACGCTCTCAGTTAGAACTTGTTTGAGCAATCGCAGCGGCCCCGCGCCAAGCGCGACTCGAATCGCCATTTCGCGTTCCCGCGCGGCCGCGCGCGC
>VBKE01000488.1 GCA_005879605.1 Deltaproteobacteria bacterium | reverse complement strand
ACACGCTCGATGCCATACTCGGCAGAGTTTCGGACGCCATTCGCTTCGTGGCCCTCTTTACTATTCTGACCGGCTTTGCCGTACTTGCCAGCGCCGTTCTAAGCAGCCGTTCTCAGCGGCTCAAAGAAAGCATTCTGCTGCGAACTCTCGGAGCCCCATGGCGGCAAATTGTCAGCAGCGTGATTGCCGAGTACATGTTTTTAGGTTTGATTTCCGGTTTGACCGGCGCGGTTCTAGCGATCGCGGCGAGTTGGGGGCTGAGCTTTTACTTCTTCAAAACGGTCGCTGCCATTTCGCTGCCGGCTGTCATATCGATTCCGCTGCTTGTCACCGGCATAACGGTTCTCGCAGGTGGCCTGGGTTGTTGGGGAATCTTCCGGCGCTCTGCGCTGGAGGCGCTTAGGGCGGAGAGGTGATCAATCCAGTTCCCAGCTTGGTGAGGACGTCATAGAGTTTGACGATCGGGGATGGTGGAAACACCTTGCCCTTAGGAAGCAAATTTAGCGATGTGGCCTTTGCGCGCCCTGCCTTGTCTTCCCCCTTTGACGGGGGAAGATTAAGATGGGGGTGATCTGTGGAATGTCCCCGCTCTACTTCACCCCCATTCTAACTCTCCCTCTCCCTCATCTAGGAGATGAGAATGAATCCGCGGCTTCGAGCTGATCCAGAATCGTGTACGGCGATCCCTAATTGATTGTTAAGACTCAATTCTATGCAGGAAGAGCTCTCACAAATCTTCGAGCGAAGTGCGAACGAGGAGTTTTATAATTCCTCGCCGCTTTACGAACATCTCTCCTTGGCTATTGTCAAAGACCCGGAGATTCTTTCTGAGCTCTCGTCAATAGGTGGGTAAAAGGGATTATGCGGCGACCCTAACTTCCTTTCCGTTATCGTACTTCTTTCCCTCAGCGACCTTCTCCACCAGATGCGGGGCATTGAGTTTTCTGAAACTCATTTCGGCGATCATCATCGTTTTCCAAATCAAGCAGGTCGCATTGACTTGGGATTTAAACCTTCTGGATGCTGCCGTTCTCAGCCTCACCCGTGAGAAAGGCGATTCCACCACGTTCGATGTCCGCAAGTGCTTCCAGTGCTCACTGGGAAAATCATAGTACGTCGTCAGCCGTTCCCAGTTCTCCACCACCGTCTTGACCGCCTTGGGGTTGTGGCGAAACGCTTGTTCAAACTTCTTTCTCTCCTTAAGCGCTTCCTGCCGGCTCTCGGCATACATCATGGCGTTCAGATGCCCCTTGGCCTGAACCTGCTCTTTCTTACTTACCGCATCCATCACATTGAGCATCTTATGATTCCAGCAAAGCTGCTCCTGGGCGTCGGGGTATATCTCCCCAACCGCAGCCCATAATCCGAGGTTACCATCGCCCACAAATAACCGGCCGCTTTTTACCCCACGCGATTTCATTTGCCGCAGCACCAAAGCCCACGACTCCTTGCTCTCCCGATAGCCGGGCTCCAGCGCCAAAAACCGCTTGCTGCCATCTTTGTGTGCTCCAATCACCACCAGCAACGCCGCCTTCTCCTTGCCGATCCCAGCTTTCACATAAATCCCATCCGCCCAAAGATAGGCCCAGTCTTCCTCCTCAATCGCCGTGCTCTTCCACTGCTCGTATTCGCTCTCCCATTTCTCCTTGAGCCGCTGTAACGACGATGCCGATAGCGGTGCCCCTTCCCCCAACAGCCCTCTTAGTGCCAATTCAAAATCGCCACTGGCCAACCCGTGAAGATACAGTTCCGGGATCAGATCACGCACCTGCTTGGTCTGCCTCTTAAACAACGGTAACACCCTCGACTCAAACCGCTCATCGAGATTTCTCACCCGCGGCCGACGGATCTCGATGGTCCCCAGGCTTAACGTGAACCGTCTCCTCTTGCCGTATCCGTTGCGATACCCGGGTTGTTCCTTAGGATTACCTCTACGCTCGCTTTTCTCTCGCCCTAACCATTCCGTCACTTCCTGCTCCAACAGATCTTGCAAATGCTGACGGATCTTTTCTCGCGCAAAGGCCTCCAGCCCTTCGTAAAAAATTCCCTTTGACTCATCCTTCTCTCTATGTTCTTCTCTCATCGGCGTATCCTTTCTCTGCCTGTTTCCCCAGGCAGCCTTTCGTTTCAAAGTTCACGAAAGGGTACGCCTACCTATTCCCTATTTCCACACCTTTTTATTGTAGCTCTCGGTGAGAGCGTCTCCGGTCTGCATGCCTATTGCGAAGCTAAACAAATGGCAGAGGATGATTTCACGTCTCTTAACGAACTTGCAT
>VBKE01000016.1 GCA_005879605.1 Deltaproteobacteria bacterium | reverse complement strand
TTTTTGGGTGGCATCAATTCCATCCGCGGCTTTTCCGACCGGAGTTTGGGTCCTCGAGAGAGGGGTTGCGGGAAGAACGACAAAACCAACGACCAGCTCAGTTGTGGAAACGATGTGATAGGAGGCGATAAAGCGGCGGTTCTCAATACTGAGTTGCTATTCCCCATCGCCGAGCAATACGGATTGCGCGGTGTCGCCTTCTTCGATATGGGCAATGCGTTTGGCGCGTCTTGTACGACTATCACTGATTCGAGCACCGGCAACAAGAAAAAAATATGTCCGTCCGATTCTGTATTTAGTTTCGGAGATTTCAGAAGGTCCGTTGGTATCGGCGGGCGCTGGATGTCGCCTTTCGGTCCGCTTCGTGTCGAGCTTGGTTTTCCTCTAAACAAGCAGCCGGGTGATGATACTTCGGTCATCGGCTTCTCCGTCGGTAGTCAGTAATTCCCTTTTAATAAAAATTGAGTTTTCCGGAGGTCCAGGTGAAGTATTGGTTGGTGGTATTGTCCTTGCTGTTTTTCCCGTCAATCGGGCGGAGCCAAGTGAAGATCGGTTTTATCGACGTGCAACGAGCGATCTCGGAGTCGCAGGCGGGAAAGCGCGCCAAGGACAGGTTTCAGGCTCAAGTGAAGAAAGCCGAGGCGGATCTTTTGAAAGAGAAACAAGAGCTGGAGCGGCTCAAAAGTGAGTTGGACAAGAAGGGGCCTTTGCTTAAGGAAGACGAAAGAAGAAATCTGGAAGGTGATCTCCAGAGGCGTTATGTAAATTATCAGCGCACCATGACCGACCAGCAGCAGGAGCTGCGTCAAAAAGAAGGCGAAATGACCGGTGATATTCTCAAGGAGTTGGAAAAAATCGTCAATGAGGTGGGCAAAGCGGAAAAATTTACGTTGATATTGGAGCGCTCCCAAATTCTTTACAGCGACCAAGCGATCGATATAACGACTAAAGTCATTGACGTTTATAACAGTCGAACCAAGAAATAAGTGACCAAGGCAGCGAAAACTCTCGCGGAGCTTGCCCAGCATGTCGGCGGGAGGGTCATAGGGGACGCCGAAGTTTCCATTCACAAGGTCGCGGCCATCGATGAGGCCGGACCCGGCGAAATCACGTTTCTAGCCAACCCTCGTTATCGGCAGTTTCTAACCCAGTGCAAAGCCAGCGCCATCATCGTGGGCCCTGGTGTGATTGCCGACACGCCGGCTGAAACAGGCAAAGGCTATCTTGAGACAGCCAGTCCGTACATCGCCTTTGCCAAAATTCTTCAGCTCTTTAGTGCTCCTATTCATTATAGTCATCAGATTAGTTCACTCGCGCAGGTTGACCCTACGGCGATCCTGGATGAGGAAGTCACCATATTCCCTCAGGCTTTTGTCAGCCGGGGCGTGAAGATCGGGAAACGAACCGTTCTTTACCCCGGCGTGTTCTTGGGGGAAGACTGCCGCGTCGGCGACGGCTGCGTTCTTTACCCCAACGTGGTCGTCCGTGAAGGATGCCGAATAGGAAATCGGGTGATCCTTCAGCCCGGGGTCGTTATCGGAAGCGATGGATTCGGCTATGCGGGGGAGGGCAAGGATCGGATCAAGATTCCGCAGGTCGGAACGGTGGAAGTCGAAGACGACGTTGAAATCGGCGCAAACACAACGGTGGACAGGGCGACATTGGGACGCACGGTTATCGGTCGTGGTACAAAGATTGACAATCTCGTGCAGATTGCCCACAACGTGATGGTTGGGGAAAATTCCGTCATCGCGGCTCAGGCAGGGATTGCCGGTAGCACAAGAATAGGCAAAGATGTGACGTTGGCAGGCCAGGTGGGTGTTATCAATCATATCGAGATTGGTGATGGAGCGAAGATCGGCCCGCAATCGGGAATACCGAAGTCGGTTCCGCCGGGAGCTGTTCTCTCCGGTGGCATCGCGGCCGCGCCGCATCATGAGTGGTTGAAAGTGATGACGCTCTTGCCCCAGTTGCCCAAATTGTGGAATTCCGTGCGGCAGTTGGAGAAGAAGATGTCGGAGATTCTCAAGGGAGGAAAAGGAGCCTGAACGCGATGCTCGACGTTAAGGAAATCTTCAAGCGTATTCCCCATCGATATCCTTTCCTGCTTGTGGATCGGATTGCGGAGATTCACGGGGACGAAAAAATTGTCGGTATAAAAAACGTGTCCATCAATGAGCCTTTTTTTCAAGGCCATTTTCCCAATCGGCCCGTCATGCCGGGAGTGTTGATTTGCGAGGCCATGGCTCAAGTGGGCGCCATCTTTGCGCGCAACGCCCGAGGCGGAATGGCGGGCGACAAGGTTTTTGTTTTGACCGGGCTGGATAAAGTGAAGTTTAAGCGTCCGGTGGAACCGGGAGACCAGCTGCGTTTGGAGCTCACCTGTCTTAAACGTCGGGGCACTTTTTGGAAGATGCAGGGAGTCGCTTCGGTCGACGGTAAGTTGGTCGCCCAGGCGGAAATCTCAGCGATGGAAATCGAGATGGAGTAGAGGGCGGCTCGCGCGGAGTGGGTGAGCATGTGAGAAAGATTCACGAGACCGCCATGGTGGACGGGGCCGCGGAATTGGACCAAGATGTCGAGATTGGTCCGTACTCGATCATCGGAGCTGGCGTCAAGATCGGCAAAGGCACGCGGATCAAATCCCATGTAGTGATTGAAGGTCGGACAACCCTGGGAGAAGGTAATGCCGTTTTTCAGTTCGCCAGTGTGGGTTCTGTGCCGCAAGATCTCAAGTACAAGGGAGAGCCCAGCGAGCTCACCATCGGGAATCATAACGTCATCAGGGAATATGTTTCGCTCAATCCCGGGACCGCGGGCGGCGGCATGGCGACCCGGGTGGGCGATCATAATCTTTTGATGATGTGTTGCCATATCGCTCACGATTGTATCCTTGGAAATCGAAATATCGTCGCTAACGGAGCGACGTTAGGCGGCCACGTCGTCATCGAGGATGATGTTATCGTGGGCGGACTGGTTGGCATTCATCAATTCGTCAAGGTTGGTTCCGGCGCGATTCTCGGAGCCGGTTCGATGGTCTCCAAGGACGTGCCGCCTTTTTGCAATGCCACCGGGGATCGTGCTCGGCTCCACGGATTGAATATCGAAGGGTTAAGACGTCGGGGCTTTGAGAGGAGAAAGATTGACGCATTGAGAAAGGCGTACCGCATCATCTTCAAGTCCAAGCTGAAAATAAAAGACGCTTTGGAGAAGGTTCGCCAGGAGGTAACTCCATCCTCGGAGATCGAGAGTCTCGTTTCTTTCATTGCTAATTCCCAACGGGGGGTTTGTCGCTGACGAGGGTTTCGGTCCGTCCATTTATTTCCGGCCTCTGGGTGCACTGGGCGCGTGAAAAAGCTAGGGTTGATCGCAGGCAATGGTAAGTTTCCGCTGATCTTCGCTGAAGAGGCGAAACGAGAAGGATACGCGTTGGTGGCCGTCGCCCATAGGGGCGAGACGATGGAGGAGATCGATAAACTATTGGACGACGTCACTTGGGTTTACGTCGGACAACTGGGAAAAATTATCGAAACTTTTCACAGCGCCGGTATTACCGAAGCCGTTATGGCCGGAGGAATCCGAAAGGTCAAGTTGTTCGGCAACTTTAGGCCGGATTGGCGTGGTGTACGCTTTCTGACGCGCGTAAAGAGTCGGGAGGATGACGCTTTGTTGCGCGGCGTCGCCGACGAGTTGGCGGAAGAGGGGATCACGATCTTGCAGTCGACCCTGTGTCTGTCACATATCATCGCCCGGGAAGGCGTGCTCACTCAACGCGCCCCAACAGCCAGTGAATGGGAAGATGTCCGATTGGGGTTTCAGGTTGCCAAGGAGATTGGACGTCTCGGTATCGGCCAGACCGTGATCGTGAAAGATCGAGTCGTTGTGGCGGTGGAGGCCGTGGAGGGCACCGACGCAGCCATGGAAAGGGCTGGCGCCTTAGCAAAATCCGGGTTCGTTGTTGTCAAAGTCAGCAAGCCGCACCAGGATCTTCGCTTCGATGTTCCTGCGGTCGGCGTCGATACGATCAAAAACATGGGCGCCGTCGGAGGGGTGGTGTTGGCGGTCGAGGCGGGTAAAACGATCCTACTTGAAAAACAAAGGCTATTAAAAGACGCGGAGGCTTGCGGTATTTCGGTGGTGGCTGTCGGCAGTTGACCGAGGCGATGATGATGACCGGAGCGAAGATCTTAGTCGGGGTCGTAGGCGTCGGATACCTCGGTAAATTTCACGCGGAAAAATATGCCGCGTCGAACAAGGCGACCTTGGTCGGGGTTGTAGACGTCAACGAAGAACGAGCTCTGGAGATCGCGAAAAACTTGCGGACACAAGCACTGACGGATTACCGGCAGCTATTCGGTCAGGTTCAATGTGTCAGCATTGCGGTTCCCACCCAGCTCCATTATCGCATCGCGCGCGATTTCCTCGAGGCCGGAGTCGATGTATTGGTGGAGAAACCTTTAACCCCGGATATCGCCGAAGCCAGAGATCTCGTGGATCTCGCGCAGGCGAAGCAGCGGATCCTTCAAGTTGGCCATCTGGAACGATTTAATCCGGCCATTCGCAGACTTGAAAGCGTCATCAAAGAGCCCAAGTTCGTCGAGTGCCATCGCTTAGCGCCGTTCGTGGATCGTGGCACCGACGTCGACGTCGTGCTCGATCTCATGATTCACGATATCGACGTTATCGCCAGCTTGGTTCGCTCTCCCGTAAAGCGAGTGGAAGCGGTTGGCGTTCCGGTCCTAACCGATAAGCCTGACATCGCCAATGCTCGCATCGCCTTTGCCGACGGTTGCATCGCTAATGTTACCTCCAGTCGAGTCTCTATGAAGCGCGAGAGAAAAGTGAGATTTTTTCAGCCCGATGCCTATATTTCCATCGATTACGATCAGCGGCGAGCACAAATTTTTCATAAACCACCCCCGGGCGCTGGGTGGCTCGATATCCGAGGTGAAAACATCGAAATCAAGGAGGGCGATGCGTTGGCGGATGAAATTGACTCGTTTCTCAACTGTGTGCGTACGAGGGCCTTGCCGCTCGTCAGTGGCCTGGAGGGGTTACGGGCTCTTGAGATCGCTTCGATGATCAGTTCACAACTTTAACGTGGCGGGGATGTTTGCCTACCAGGGTGGCCAAGCAAGGGAAAGAGATCATGCTTGTCGTCGGGGAAGCCTCGGGTGACATTCACGGCGCGAATCTGATAAAGGCCTTGCGAACGCGAGACCCGACGCTCAAGGCCTATGGCGTTGCGGGAGAGCAGTTAGGGCAAACGGATTTCGAGGCTCTTTTTAGCGTTTCAAAGCTTACTGGTATGGGTTTCGTCGAGCTCGCGGGAAATCTGGGAAATGTATGGCGTGCCTACAGGCTCTTGCGTCGAACCCTACGCCAGCGGAGGCCCAATCTTTTGATACTGGTTGACTTCCCGGAGTTTAATTTACGGTTGGCCAAGCTGGCGAAGGCCCTGCACATTCCAGTTCTCTACTATGTGAGTCCGCAAATCTGGGCATGGCGTCGAGGCCGGGTGCGGCAGATCGCTCGTTGGGTGGATCAAATGGCGGTGGTGTTTCCGTTCGAGGTTTCCTTCTACGAAAGCCACGGCGTCAAAGTCGTTTTCGTCGGCCATCCGTTACTGGACGCGGTTCATGTGAAAGAGGATCGGGAAACCGTTTTGAGTAGACTCGGCCTGGATCCCGCCAAGCCAACGATCGCTCTGTTGCCTGGCAGTCGGCATCGGGAAGTTTCCTATCACTTGCCGGTGATGTTAGAAGCGTCGGCGCGTTTGAGCAGCGAACGTGAGATTCAGTTTTTGGTCGTGCGGGCCGATACCGTGGATGCCGGCGAACTGCGGTCGATGGTGGCCCGGGTCAATCTCAAGATGCCGGTGATCGATCAAGCCCGTTACGACGCGGTGAACGCCAGCGATCTCGTCTGGACCGCGTCCGGAACCGCTACTCTGGAAACGGCGCTGCTGCGGAAACCCATGATTATTGTCTATCGCTTGTCCTGGCTGACTTATTGCCTTGCGCGCTTGCTGGTGCGAGTGGATCATATCGGCATGGTCAATCTAATCGCCGGAGAAAGACTGGTTCCGGAACTCGTCCAAGCCGATTTGACGGCGCAACGGCTTATCGAAGAGAGTCGGACGCTTTTGGACAACCAACCGGCTCGCTCCCAAATCATTGAGAAGTTATCCGAGCTGCGCGAGAAACTGGGACCTTCAGGAGCGGCAGACAGAGTAGCGGATCTTGCTTTGGCAATGGTGAGTTAAAGCCGCCTGAAATCCAGACATGAAGACCTACCTACGTCAGCTGCCGTTTCTTAAACCGTATGTCTGGCCGTACGTTTCTACGACGTGAAAGCCGCAACAGAACAGGAAACACTCCAGTAACGAGGGCGGTCCCCAGGTGTTTTATTTCCTTTACAATCTCTCTCTCTCTCTGGCGTTTCTCATTAGCTTGCCCTTCTTGCCATTCCTACTGTTGCTCCGAGAAAGGTATCGAGCCGGGTTGAGTCAGCGTTTGGGCATATATTCAGATGGAGATATCGGGTCTGTTGCAGCCGGTCGGCCCGTTTGGATTCATGCCGCTTCGGTCGGCGAGGTGCGTTCCGCGATCCGACTCGTACAGGAACTCAAGAGAATTTTCCCGGTACGTAAAATAGTTCTTTCTACGTTCACGTCGACAGGAAATCGCATAGCCACAGACATTAGCTCCGCGGACGTTGTGCTCTTTCTTCCGTTAGATGTGCCTTGGATCGTTCGCCGTGCCTTCGCCAAGGTGGAACCGTCGGTGCTTATCCTTATAGAGACGGAGATTTGGCCGAATCTGTTGCGGGAGGCTTACAAAAGGGGGGTTCCCACTTTGCTGCTTAGCGGACGAGTCTCGAACCGAGCCTTTCAGAGGTACTCGTTGCTCGGTGGGCTTTTCCGGCAAGTCATGCGATGCTTCACGGCCCTCGGTATGCAATCGAAAGAGGATGCCGATCGCATAATAAAATTAGGAGCCGAGGGAAACAAGGTTGTGGTAACAGGGAGCCTCAAACATATTTCGGAAATCGGCACAAGGGTCGTTGACAACGAAGCACGGCGGGATACTCCTTTGCTGGTGGTTGGTAGCTCGCATCGGGGTGAAGAGGAGATTCTCCTTAAAGTTTTCGTCACATTGAAACAGCAGTTCTCTAATTTGCAGATGGTATTGGCTCCTCGACATCCGCAGCGTTTTGCGGAGGTTGAAAGGCTGCTCAAGAAGACCGGTTTAAGCTTTGAAAAAAAGAGCCAATTTAACGGTCGGGTTAGCTTTGATAAAGATATTACGTTTCTCGATACGGTGGGGGAGCTGCAAAATTTCTATGCTATAGGCGATATTGCGTTTGTCGGTGGCAGTTTGATCGAGGCTGGAGGACACAATATTCTTGAGCCGGCGCGCTTCAGCAAGCCGGTTCTCTTTGGCCCCCATATGACGAATTTCAGTTCCCTTGCCGCCGAGATGAAAAAGCAGGGGGCCGCCATTGAAGTGGGGGGAGCAGAGGATTTAATTCGTGAAATCAGCGACCTGCTTAAGGATCCGCAACGACGCAAGATGCTCGGTGAGAGGGCATATGCGATAGCGGCAGATCGTGGAGTCTTGGAGCGAAGCATCGGTCTTGTGGTGGGGTATCTTCAAGCGGGGACGATTTAGATTCAATTGTCCAGCGCGGGGGTGGGGTGTACTAACCCGATTAGTCGTCACTAAAACACTCTCTTGCCCTGCCTTCGATGGCAATGGCTTGTGCCATGAGGGGGTCTTCAAACTGTCTAGAGCGCTCCTACCGGAAAAAAGGAAACGTATATATAGCCAAGCACCAGACAAGTCATCGGAGCTATGTCGTTCTCTATCATCGTCCGTCAAGATTTATCCCTCGTTTTACAATGTGTTGCGGCATCTCCTCTATCCATGAAATAATCCGGGCCACGATTGTATGAATGGTGTTTGGATTCGTGGTGTGTGGGAGCGGAAAGGGTTCAGTGCTAGACTGTTTCGGCTTTTGCTTTCACCGGTTTCATGTTTTTATCGGTTTGTTGTACAGGTGCGTAACGCACTTTATTCGCGCGGTTGGATCCGAGTCCATGCGCTACCCAAAGCCGTCGTTAGCATCGGCAATTTAACAGTTGGCGGTACCGGAAAGACTCCCAGCTGCCTGTGGCTCGCGCAAGAATTGACGAAGCGCGGCTTTAAAGTCGCCATTTTAAGTCGAGGCTATCGACGAAGGGATTTTAGGTCTTTCATCTTGCAGGCTCAAGGCGATGTGGCAGCGTCAGCCGAAACCGATCTGGATGTGTCAGCCGCCGGGGACGAACCCTTGATGATGGCGCGTCTTTACGGGCAAACGGTCGGTGTCGGCAAGAATCGACATCGAACCGCTCGTGATTTGTTGTCTGAACAGGATATCGACGTATTTCTTTTGGATGACGGTTATCAACATCGTCAGTTGAAGCGAGACGTGGATCTTTTGCTCCTAGGGATCGATTGGCAAGGCTGGATGCTCCCGGCAGGTCCGTTTCGAGAGCCGATCAGCTCTCTACGGCGGGCTGATTATTTCCTGGTAACGGGCGCGGAAGAGAGTTGGAAGGCCTTGATCCCAACCGACGGGGCCAAAAGATGTTTTACAGGCTCGCTAACATCAGTCGCTCTCGTCGGGTTCGGCCCGAATCGATGGAAGGAATACCCGCTCAGCCTACTCTATCGGAGTAAGATTCTGACGGTTACAGGGATCGCCGATCCGAAAGGATTTTATCGCATGATACAGGACTGGGAAGCAGACATCATCGAGACGGTGGAATTCCCTGATCATCACTCTTATGCGGCGCGCGACTGGCAGCGGATCAATCGTTTGTCGCGCCATGTCGATCTGATCGTGACAACCGAGAAGGACCTTTTAAAACTCATGCGGTTTCCTTTTGCCAAAGATAAACTCTTGGCCTTGCGGGTGGCTATGACCGTTGAAAAAGGCGATGTTTTAGTTGAAGCGGTGGTGGAGAGAATTAGGAAGAAAGCGGCGAACGCGAGTCCGGTCGAATGAATGTCTCGTCAAGGACGGCTGCGGTTTTTCTAGATCGAGACGGTACCTTAATCCGTGACGTTGGTTATTTGTCTCGTGAAGATCAATTGGAAATTTTACCCCGCGTCCCGGAGGCCGTTCGACTGCTGCGGGCAAAGGGCTTTAAGGTGGTCGTCATATCCAATCAATCCGCCGTGGCACGCGGTCGACTGGCCGAAGCAGATTTGCTCAAGATTAACCAGGTTCTTGGTGAGCGCCTCGCCCAAAGCGAGGCCCCGTTAGATGGGATCTATTATTGCCCGCACCATCCGACAGAAGGGATCGGCTCGTATAGAGTAGAGTGTGATTGTCGCAAACCCAAGACGGGTATGATACGGCGAGCTTCGGAGGATTTGGCGATCGATCCATCTATTTCTTACGTTGTGGGGGACCAAGTCACTGATCTCGAACTCGCTGAACGAGTTGGCGCCGAGGGCATTTGGATTTGTGATCCGGAGTTTCATAAGGAAAAAAGTGTAACGCCCAAAGCTCATTGCGTGAAGAATCTGTGGCAGGCCGCCAACTGGATTATTAATAGCTGCGATCCCATGACTAGAAAGGAAACATAGCGTTGAAATCATTAGTCACTGGAGTCGCCGGTTTTATCGGATCCCATCTTGCGGAAAAGCTTCTTGCTCTCGATCATGAGGTCGTGGGCATCGACAGCTTTCTCGATAATTACCCGCGGCCATTTAAGGAAAAGAATCTTTCTAATGTTTTGCATCATCGAAAATTTTCATTTCTCCATCAAGACCTTTTGGGTTTGGATTTGCAGCCGCTGCTCGATGATATCTCATATGTTTTTCATCTGGCAGCGCAGCCCGGCGTTCGCTCGAGTTGGGGCGAAGAGTTTGCCCGTTACTCAGAAAACAATATCAGGGCGACCCAGATGTTGCTCGAAGCGGGAAAAGGCTCGAAGCTACGAAAGTTCGTCTATGCTTCTTCCTCTTCTGTTTATGGCGACACCGACGATCTGCCGATGCGAGAGGAAGGCGGAACTCGGCCGGTGTCCCCTTACGGAGTCACCAAGCTCGCGGCGGAACACTTAGCGTATCTCTATTGGAAAGCCTTTGGTGTGCCGGCGGTATCGTTGCGCTTTTTCACGGTCTATGGCCCCAGGCAGCGGCCTGATATGTTCTTCCACATTTTTATGCGTGCCTTGCATCGCGGCGAAGAGGTCCCGCTATTCGATGACGGCGAACAGACCCGGGATTTTACCTTTTGTTCCGATATTGTCGATGGAATCCTAAAGGCGGCTTTTTACCCGGGCGCCGGAGAGGTCTTTAATCTCGGGGGAGGTTCGGAAACGAGTCTTTTGCAGGCGATTGCATTAGTCGAAAAGATCTCCGGCCGGAAAGCGAATCTAAAGCGATGCGACCGCCAAAGCGGAGATGTGCGCCACACGCGAGCGAGGCTCGAGGAGGCGCGAAGCAAACTTGGATATTCCCCTCAAATCGGATTAGAAGAAGGGCTGGCCCGCGAGTGGGAATGGATCACCACGGTTGCTTATTGAATCATGTGGATTGACACTGTGGGAGCTAATTTGAAAAATTCAGCCTTATCGGCTAGCTTGCTGTTTCACCGAAAGATCAATTTACTGCGACTGAAGCAATATCCGCCGAAATTAAGCTTTAGGAGAGCATGGCTATGGCAATCAGTAAGGAGCTGTTGGACATTTTAGCTTGCCCCAAGTGCAAGGGCGACATTCACCTGAATCAGAAGGGTGACGGTCTCGTGTGTGATGCTTGTCGTCTAATGTACCCGATAAAGGACGATATCCCGGTGATGTTGATCGATGAAGCCATTCGATTGTAGTAATGAATTCAGCAAACTGGGAAAAGGTTCTAGTTCTTCAGACTAGCTTTCTGGGCGATACGGTTCTTACTCTCCCGCTCCTTGCGGAAATTAAGCTGCGCTTTCCTTCAACCAACTTAGCCGTTCTATGTAGCCCGCTGGGAAAGGAGCTTTTGCAGGACTACCCAGGTGTCGATGAAATAATCGTTGATGACAAAAAAGGGGCTGATAAGGGTTTGCAGGGTTTGTGGCGGAAAGCAAAGGCTTTGAGAGAGAAGGCGTTTACCATGGCGTTGACGCCGCACAAATCTCTCCGCAGTGCGCTGTTGTTGTATCTCGCCCGCATACCCTACCGCGTCGGCTTTCGTCAGAGCAGAGGAGCGGTTTTGTTTAATCGTCGGGTGCATCGAGACGCCGAACGGCATGACGTTGAGAGGAATCTGTCCATATTGGAAGCCTTCGGCATAAAATCCGAGGAATGCCAGCGCATTTTGCATCTGCCGGTGAACCCGGCCCAGCAAGATTCCGTCAATCGGCTGCTGTTATCCTTGGGAGTCGATCTGGAAAAGCCGATTCTGGGTGTGAACCCGGGCTCCGTTTGGCCGACGAAGCGATGGACGGCGGAGGGATTCGCGCGATTGATCGAGTTATTCAAGCAGCATTATGATTGCGAGGTGCTTCTTTTTGGCGGGCCACAGGACGCTGCAATCGTATCGAGGATTTGTGGTCTGAGTGGTGGCTCGGCGGCCAACCTGGTCGGGAGGATCGGCTTGCGGGAACTGCCGGCCGCTTTGGGCCTTTGCCGCGTGCTTGTGACGAACGACAGCGGACCGATGCACATCGCCGTGGCACGAAACGTTCCGACCGTTGCGATTTTCTGTGCCACAATACCCGAGCTTGGATTTTATCCTTACTCGGCCAATTCCATCGTATTGGGAAAGGAGCTTCCTTGTCGGCCTTGCGCCTCCCATGGCGGAAGGCGCTGTCCCTTGGGAACCGAAGATTGTATACGTCTAATCAAACCGGAAAATGTATTCCAAGCGGTAAAGCGGTTGATCGATCGGGACTCAAAAATACCATCTGTCGATTCAAGCCTATTCAGGCCCGAGTCTGTTTACCTCTGACGTTTTGATTTCCCAAATTGTACTCAGCCAATTTACCGGCAATACAAAATAGGATCTGTCCAGGAATGCTCAAGGACTCTCGGATCTGGGGTGAAGTCCCGCCGGGTTTTAAGAGGATTGTAGATGATCGTGGGACTCGACTGGTCGTGCGGCACGATCAAGAGCCGTCAATCAGCATCGCTACGTGCCGAGATATCTCCGCTCAAGCAGAACCGAGTCGGTTTGAGGGAAGAGAGAAATTAAGATCCCTCCAATTACCAGGCGGACAAACCGCGCTTATTCGAACGTATCGGCATGGCGGCCTATTTCGTCATATAAGTGGAAGGGTGTTTTTTACCTGGCCTCCGCGACCCTTTCGAGAGCTCGCCATCACCGAAGAACTGCGTCGGCGTGGTATCGCTACCGTCGAGGTGTATGGCGCTTGTGTCGAGCCTATTTGGGGGCCCTTGTATCGCGGGTGGCTGGTAACCCGTGAGCTGAAAGAGGCGCGAGATCTTTGGTCGGTATTCCATAGCGGTCTTATTAGCGAGCTTGGAGCGGAACGGGTTTTACAAACGGTGGCCAAAAGTTTGTGGTCCCTGCACCGCGGGGGCGTTTACCATCGTGACTTAAATCTCAAGAATATTTTAATTTGCATGGAGCCTCATGGCATTCAAGGGTATATTATCGACTTTGATAAAGCCAAGCTTTTTTTGAGCAGCCTTCCCCGCGAGTTGGCCAAGAGAAACTTTGACCGTCTTCTAAGGTCTGTACGGAAATTCGATCCCGAGCAAAAGTATTTTTCCGCAGATCATTGGGAGCAATTCCTGAGCTTTTACCGAAAGGCTGATGGGCGTGACATTTGATCCAAAGAATATCCTGATCGTGCTGCACGGATCCATCGGCGATGTCACGCGCGCCTTGCCTTTGGCAAATCTCATTCGCCGGGGATTTCCGAAAGCCACCTTGTCGTGGACGGTGGAAACCCCGTCTTTTCCGTTGGTTGAAAATTATCCGGGGCTGGATGAGGTGATTTTGTTTGATCGACGTCGGTGGTGGAGCACATTCGGCCCTTTTTTAAGAAAAATTCGCTCGAAGCGCTTCGACTTAGTGCTGGATCTTCAGCGCCATTTTAAAAGCGGCTTCATTAGCCGTTGGTCCGGAGCCCCCCATCGAGTGGGATTCCACCGGTTGGACTGCAAGGAATTCAACTGGATTTTTAACAACCACTTCATTCCCGAGACGGGTGACGTGATTTCCAAGCTGGAACATTATTTAAAATTTGCCGAGTATCTCGGCTTGAATCCGCGTCCGATCGAGTGGAACTTTAAATTGACAGAGCAGGAAGAATCTTCGGTGGGGCGCCATCTGGGCAACGTGAACCGCTCTTACGCGGTGCTATTTGTCGGTAGCCGATGGGAGAGTAAACAATGGTTTCCTTCGCAGGCCGCCGAATGTGCGCGCCTGATTCAAGAACGGCATAAACTGGATGTCGTTTTGCTGGGTGGTAAGGATGACGGCGGTTTGGCTGGAGAAATCATCGAGACTGGCGTTTCCGTCACGAACCTGGTCGGTCGCACGTCGCTTCGCGAAGCCATCGGGGTCATCGCCAGAGCCAGGATAGCCGTGGGGCCGGACACAGGTCTCATGCACATCGCGGCTGCCGTGGGTACGCCCGTCGTTTCACTCTGGGGAGCGACGAGTCCGCTGCGCACGGGTCCATACGGCTTTGAGGAACTAACCATCCAAGGGAAGGCGCCTTGCGTGCCGTGTTACCTGAAGAGCTGTCCCATCGGGCGAATTTGCATGCAGTCAATCGAAAAAGAAGAAATTGCCGGCAAGATTCGGATCGCGCTGGCGCGGGGTTCTTTGGCGGGCGTGAGCGATGGCGTACGCGCCTAACTATCAATGTTTCCATCGGGAAAATTGGAGCTTTGCCGTTCTTTCGCAAAGTTGGAGTAAAGAGTTGCAGCGTCGGGTTTTGGAGCTGGTCGAACGCCAGCCTTCATCTAAGCATCCTCAAACACTTAGACTGGACTATCCCGATTTAACGCATGGTGGCATCTTATATTTGAAGGTTTTTCATCGCTCCAAGGGCATCGCCAGTTTGAAAGACGTCGTTCGACAATCGAAAGCATTTCGCTCCTTGCGGCAAAACGCCGCGTTGGCGCGGGCCGGATTTGACGTCCCAACGGTGATCGCCGCTGGAGAAGCTCGGCGGGTTCGAAGATTGCGGCGAGCTTTCGTTGTTACCTTAGAAGTTCATGGGCAAACCCTTCCAGAATTCCTGCGGAATCGCTTTGGGCAAAATTCCCTCGGTTTGGCGAACAAAAGAGATTCGCTAAGGCGTCTCGCGGAGCAGGTTCGACGCTTGCATCGACTTGGTTTTGTCCATGGAGATCTCGTGCCTTCTAATATTTTGATTTCAGAAAACGACGGAGCCATTGGCCGATTTTATTTTATGGACAACGATCGAACCCGACGCTATCCACGCTGGCTGCCGCAATCGTCATGGAAACGAAATTTAGTTCAACTGAATCGTTTTCCCTTGCCGGGAATTTCTCTCCAGGACCGCATGCGGTTTTTTCACCACTATTTGGGCTACCGAAGCCTGAGATTGGTCGATCGCCGTTTACTCCATTGGCTCGAGATGAAAACACGCCAACGGCGAAAGGAATGCGATGCTGTTGACGCGACGGTCGATTTCAGGAAGCTGATGCGATGGGAAGGGAAGACGGCTTCTTAGATGCGGGTGTGGGATGGGAAAAACGTTAGTTTGTTTGACTTACCGATGTCCGTTGAAGCGATTAGGATTATCGTCGGGTAACAATGTTGGCTGTTGACGAGGACAGTGCACCGCGAAGCGCTGTTGGACACCATATGCGGATCGCGCTTTGCCATAAGCGACTAGATGAGAGGGGAGGCACTGAACGAGATTTTCATCTGACGGCCAAAGGGTTAAGAGACTTGGGACATGAAATTCATCTGTTCTGCAGCGAATTCGCCATTGAACCTCCAAGCGGGACGTTTGCCCACAAGGTGCCAGTTCTACCCTTTGGCAGAACCGCCGAGCTCTGGAGTTTTGCTCTGCACGCTCCGAAGATCGTGCAAAAATTCAATTGCGACGTCGTCGTCAGCTTTGGGCGGATGATGGCCCAGGATGTGCTGCGCAGTGGGGGCGGTTCTCACAAAGTATTTCTTCAAAGGTTGAGGAAACAAGCGGGACTGAGACGGCGTATCTGGCAAAACTTCAGCGTTTATCATCGCAGCGTATTAGCGATCGAAAAACGGCAGTTTGGCGCCGGGGGATTCAAAAAAGCGATCGCCGTTTCTCAGGAAGTAAAGCGCGAACTCGGGGTCGCCTACGCGGTTCCGAAGGACAAAATCGCGGTTTTATATAATGGAGTCGACCCACAACGCTTCCATCCCTCCTTGCGTGCGAAGTGGCGAGACGCAATTCGAAATGAATGGGGGATTCCCTTGGAGGCCACGGTGGTTTTGTTCGTCGGCAGCGGATTTCGGCGAAAGGGATTGGATCGCTTGCTTGGTGTTTGGGGTTCAGCCAGTTTGAAAGATAGTTGCTTGCTTGTGGTGGGGGACGACGCACGAATGAGAGCGTACAAGGCCTGGGCGACAAAACAGGCGCCCGGTCGGATTATTTTTTTTGGTCGGCAAGATAAGGTCGAAAGATTTTACGGTGCCGCGGATTTGCTAGCTTTACCTTCGATACAGGAGGCATTTGGCAACGTGATACTTGAAGCTTTGGCGTCCGGCCTGCCCGTTGTCGTCAGTCGCAGCGTGGGTGCAGCTGAAGTGCTGACGGGATCGCTTGCAGAGGGAGTTATAGAAAGGCCCGATGACGTGGCCGAGCTGAAAGCAAAGTTGCTTCATATGATAGGCAAATGCCGGGAGCCGGAAACGGTGGTGGAGGCACGGTGTTTAGGCGAGGCGTATTCCTGGAAGAATCATTTTCATAAATTGGAGGCTTGTTTAATGGAGGTTTGCCGGCAAGGTAACCGTGGTTTGCCTTCCTGAATTCGTGTCTCATAAGCTGGGTAATGCAAGAATCTGGGCGGATTCCAGGCTGCTCGCGAGTGTCGGCTCTGACCTTCTGGCAAATCCCGACCTGTTATTCGCGCGGACCGACTGTCAGGTCATCAAGGATCAACTGAAGATTAAAGTGGGTTGCCTGATCCTTGAGATCGATGGAATTCCTACCGGGGTGTATCTCAAGCGATACAATGCGTTTTCCCCACGCTATCGGATCGCTTCTCTGATTCTTAGTTCGGGGGCTGTAAAGTCCCTGCGTGGGGCCGAGGTTCTATCACGCGTCGGCGTCTCTACCGGTCGACCCTTGGCAGCAATTGAGTCTCGCTCTCGGGGGATGGTGGAGAGCAGTTTCTTTGTTACCGAAGAGATCCCTTTGGGAAAACCGGCCGACGAATATTGGCGGAAAGATCTGCTGCCGATGAAAGGCGTCGAGAGGTTCAGGCATCGGCGCCAATTCTTAAAGAACCTGGCCAGATTATTCAATCGGTTGCACCAAAATCGTATCTATCACAACGATCTGAAGGACGCGAATATTTTCGTCACGGTAAGCGCCCGTGGGGATGAACATTTTTCTTTGCTGGATCTTGAAGGCGTTCGGCGTTGTTGGTATCTGAGCAGGCGCCGGCGCGTAAAAAACCTTGTTCAGTTGGACCGCACCTTGGGAAAATGCCTTGCCCGAACGGCCAAACTTTATTTCTTGAAGACTTATTTAGGAGAGACGTTCGCGAGCAAACGAAATAAAAGGCGATGGGTTACTCAGGTCCTTCGCGCCACGAAACGTGCCAACGTTCGATCCGAAGCTAAGCAGGCCAGCAACAATTAGTGGTCCCTCCCCTTGGTCTCAGTTTTAGAACTGCCCAAGAAGCCTCGCTCGATCAGCAGCCGAACTATCCGGCGTGCATTATCCTCGGGTCCGCAGTCCGTAGTCGTCAGACACACATAGGGATCATCGATTCCCGTAAAGCCGTGGATTTCTCCGCGCCGCGCCTTGGCGTACATTCCCTTCGTATCTCGCTGCTCGCAAATCTCTAGCGGTGTATCGACAAAGACTTCGATGAATTGATCGGGGCCGACTGCGGCGCGGCATTCATTACGAGTAGCGCGGTACGGACTTACTGCGGCGCAAATAACGACTCCTTGATGGCGCACGATTTCAGACGCGACAAATCCGATTCTCCGGATATTGGTGTCCCGATCTTCCTTACTAAACCCGAGGCCCTTCGATAGATGCGTGCGGACTACATCGCCGTCAAGCAACGTCACCTGTCGGCCCTGTTCCATCAGCAAAACCGCCAAAATATCGGCGATCGTGGATTTACCGGCTCCGCTGAGACCGGTGAACCAAATACAAAAGCCAGTCTGATGAGTCGGAGGTGAAAGCTCGGCAAGAATAGTCGCGATTTCGGGCCTCGTGAACCAATCCGGAAGCCTGTTCCCTTTTCCGAGATAATCGGTTCGAACCTGAGTACCAGAAATCGAAGCGGTGATGGTTCCGGCTGCGACTTTGTCCGTTTCCTCATAGCGAGCTTCGGTAGGGAGGTAAACCAACTCCTGGAACGGTACCATCTGAACGCCGATCTCCTTCTCATATCGGCTTAGAAGTTCCTGGGCGTCGTACGGACCATAAAATGGCCTGCCTTCGGAATTGATCCCCGGCCCGGCGTGATCGCGCCCAACGATAAAATGTGTAGCTCCATAATTTCTCCGAATGATGGAGTGCCAGATCGCCTCCCGGGGCCCCGCCATCCGCATGGCAAGCGGTAACAAACTCAAAACCGTTCTCTGCGCGTCATAGTACTTATCCACTAAGACCTTATAAATCCGCACGCGCGTGTAATGATCAATATCGCCGGGTTTGGTCATGCCGATGACGGGGTGAATTAAAAGTGCTCCGTTAATAGCCGCCGCCGCTCGTTTGGTCAGCTCTTCATGTGCTCGATGAATCGGGTTGCGCGTCTGGAAGGCAACTATATTGCTGTAGCCAAGTCTGGCGAAAATATCGCGAACATCGCTCGGCGTCCGCCGTAAGTCAATGAAATCATAGTGTCTAGGTAAATGAACCACACGCAAGCGCCCCGAGACGTATACATTTCCCCAGGTTTGCATTTCAGCGACCAGCGGGTGACGCTCATCCGTAGAACCAAAAACCTGAGTAGCTTCTCGCGCTCGATCCCAGCTATAGATTTCCTCGAGGGTCATTACTGCGATCAACTCGTTTTGGAGATTACGTAACGCGATGTCTTGGCCTCTTTCCAGTCCTGCTGGGCTTGTCGCTGGCAAAGTAATCGGTATAGGAAACAATGTGCCATCTGCAAGACGCATTTCTGTAAGAACGCGCTCATAGTCGGCCTGCCCCATAAATCGATTCAGAGGAGAAAAGGCACCGACCGCGAGTAACTCGAGGTCGCATAATGACCTGGCGGACAATTGAAGCGAAGGAAGTTTACCGGCATAGGAGGCCAAGTCTTTCGCCTCGGCCTCTGGGACCACAAGATTTACAAGTCGCCCGCCATACGGCGTGATGACCGGATATTCGATGTTGGTTAAATCCATGAGCGTAGCCTATGGTTGACTTGCGAACACTAAACGAAGAAATTGCCTTTGCAACAAATCTGTGACTGCTGGGCCAGCAATGTCCATGAAAGACACCACTAAATTAAAGAATAATTTTAAGTCGCGGTAAACTAATTCTAAATTATCGACCTGACCTTGCATTTGATAATCCAACGGGATGCACGTCAAGCCCGAATTTCATTCCGATCATTTACCCGTTGGGCATACTGCCAACATGAAGCAAGGAATATTTCGGCCGCCCTTGCCGTAGCCTATTATAAAGCCCACTAACAAAACGAGACAAGAGATCTCGTAAGAAAAAAATAACTTTCTCTCCGACGGGGATTTCTCTGACTGTTTTCCTGTGACCGTGCCGCCTAATGACATGCTCGCGGGTTACCGAATGTCGTTTCAAAGCGTGCTTTATGGTGCTGCCACCGGTCTTCCCAATACCCAGGAAATGAACCGTTTGCCTTCTTTGCAATCCATAAAAATCTGTTGGCTAAAATTTAAAAGTGAACTGTTTAAAAATTAAAACTGAACTCCCTTTCAGTCGGCTGTTTCGGGCTGGTGAAAGCCAAACAACAGGTCAAATAACGGTGGAACGTGTCTTTGGCCTGAGGAGAAGTGAACGTTTTAAGCAAATAAGGAATAACAACAACCTCGATCTTGATCTCGAACATGGCTCTCATAAGGAGTTCACTTTTAAATTTTAAATTCCTCAAAAACGGTTCACTTTTAATTCTTATTTGACATCAATCCATAAAAATCTTGACAAAAATCCCAATCTAAAGCACACTGCGAAAAATTTTTTCTTGAGAAGGAACAGAAACAGAGGCAAGGGAGGAAGATATCATCCCTTTGGGCCTTCTCGGCGCAGTTAATTACAGGCATCAGGAAACTAAAAGGAGACAAAATGAACGGTATTAGAATTAAAATCTTGGCTGCTTTAAAAAGCGGATTGTTTTCCAACACTCGCTTGCCTGTCCTGGCGGTGGTTGGCTTTGTCATACTAACGCCGGCCTTGCAGCGGACCGCTGGCGCGCAAGGTTCGCGCACTTTAATCAAGCCAACAGCCACATTAACGGCGAAAGCGGCAGTGTCACGTACGCCGGAAGAGATCGATCAGGCTAAGACCAGCATGGGTCCAGTACAGCCCGGGACTGTGGTGCCGTCCTTTAGGCCCACTACGGATGCTTCTAGTTATCAGGCGGCGAAACAGGCCGTGGCAACCGGTGCGACAGCGAGGCCCGCTACAAGTGCGCCCGCGCCTCTTGCGCCCCCGGCGTTGGCGGGGGTTAATTTCAACGGGGTCGCCGAGGGAACGTCGTGCCAACCATTTGTATGCGCCCCACCCGATACCCACGGCGCGGTCGGATTGAACAATTTCGTCGAAATAACCAATAGCCGGATAAGCATTTACACAAAGGCCGGCACGTTGGTTAAGAGCATGTCGCTGAACGCCTTTTTCGGCATCCCGTCTTCCGCAGCCACGTTTCTATTCGATCCGCGTGTGGTGTACGATCGTACGTGGGACCGCTGGGTGATCACGGCCGACCAGCTTAACACAACTTCGACTGAGCAGTTCTTTTTCATTGCGGCCTCCAAAACCGGTAATCCCGCGGGGGCGTTCTTCAAATACGAGGTAGACATGGACATCTTCGACAACGGCGATATTTTCGATTATCCGCAGGTCGGTCTGGACCAGGATGCGGTGATCTTCACCGGGAACGTCTTCAATTCGTCTGATGTTTTCCAATACGCCGAAATGTTCGCCGTAGCCAAGGCCAGGCTTTATAACGGTCTGGGCTTTAGCGTTCCGATCTTCACCGGCCTTGACGGAACCCTCGCGCCGCCGATCGTCCTGGATGATAGCTCCAATACCTTCCTCGTCGCGGCCCCACCGGCCGTCGGCGGCACCGCAATAACGAAGTACACGCTTACGAATTCCAGCCGAAGTTTTGATGCTGGCCTTGTCGCTTCCACCATAACCGTGGATTCATACACGATTCCACAAAACGCATCGCAGCCCGGAACCGCCGCCGTCTCGACACGCTCGACGCGAGATTCGTCAACGCAAGCACGCAGATTGGTGATTCGCTCTGGAACGTGCACACTATCGATGTTGATGGGATTTTTCCCACACCCCGTTTCTATGAATTCGACACCGATGCGGACACGGTCCTCCAGAGTGGCCTCTTCTTCGCCAGCGGCAGTTCGCATGACTGGAACGCCTCCATCGCGGTGAACGACTTGGGCGAAGCATTCGTCACTTGGTCGTCCACGGACCCAGCGAATAGTATTAATGCACGGGTGATGTTCTCGGGTCGGGAGTCAGGTGACGCGGCGGGCTCTATGAATGCTGCTCCGGGCGGGACCGTGTTATTCACAAGTCCTACTTTTTATACTAATTTTCGGTGGGGCGATTACTCGGCGGTTACTCTGGACCCGAAAGCGTATTCAATTACCGGCGGCACATGCGATGCCGGCCGCCGGGCTTGGATCGTGAACGAGAAGATCAATAGTCAAACGATATGGGGCTCGCGCATCGGTCGCATCGGCTTCTGTTAGTCGCTCTAGGATGGCCGACAGGGAAGGGTTGCCTTGAGGCGGCCCCCTCTCTTTTCTAATTAGTTCCGTTCCACTGCAAGCGGCAAGTGATTGAAGTCGGGAGCCATGCAAACTGCCATAGCGGCGGGATCCAGTAGTTCACTGTGAGAACGATGGCGCGCTCATGGTTAATGTTTTCAATCTGCTTGCCGGTCATGTTCGCCGCTGCATGCGGGGGCGGTCCTGGTTCAGTTGCCGGTCTTTCGCAGCCACAGCCCCAGGTCCGCTTGGGAGTCCTTACTGGGAGAATAACGAGAGGACCGCTCTCGCCGGTGGAAGGCATTCCGGGTGGACGGAGAGCGGAGGTCGTAGCCGGCTTTCGAATCGTTATCTCCGGCTCAGATGGACGCCAAGTTGAGTCAGTGGTAACCAATGATCAGGGTCAATATCGCGTCAACCTGCCACCAGACACCTATCGCGTCTCCGCCGTTTCGCTTCCCCGTGGTAGTTCGACCAAGGAATTACCCGCTACCGTGACCGTTACAGAGGGACAAGAGACGCGCCTGGACATTCGCATCGACACCGGGATCCGCTAAAAGGTATTTCAGGTCTACTGCACTGATTTTCACATAGAAAGGCGCTCTTGTTTTCTCTACAATACCTAATCAAATAGTTCATTCTTCTGGCGCCGTGTGGCTAACCGCGGAGGCGCTGAGGGCGCGGAGAAAGTCGGCTGAGGATATCGGCCTGATCAGCTTCCGACTCTCGCAAGCTTGCGCTCTTTTGCCGAAGATTTGACTCCACGCCTTCGGCATCATCTGTTGTGTAACGATTTTTGACAGGTCATCCCTCTTGTTGTAATAATTAACAAATTACGATGCTTTTTTACGAGGAGAAGCCGGAAAACATCGTTAAGTTGACCTGTGGCGGGGGTGAGGGAGAAAGGAAAAACGACGACGATGAAAAATTATCGACGACTTCTGCGATTTCTTAAACCCTATATTTGGCCACATTTTACGGTGGCAATGATCTGCATGCTTCTCTATAGCGCCACTAGCGGCGTATTGCCTTTCCTTACAAAAAGGATTTTTGACGACGTCTTTTCGAGTCGAAACCAGGCGACTCTAACCTTTCTTCCCTTTGTCATTATCGCTGTATTTGGCCTTCGTGGGTTGGTCTCATTTGGTGAGAACTACCTCATGACCTATATCAATGGGCATATCATCACCGATATCCGTAACGCACTGCACGGACATATCCTCTCCCTTTCTATTTCGTTTTTCCATCGTAACTCCACGGGTAGCCTGATTTCCCGATTGACCAATGACGTCGGGCTTGTTTCCCTCGTGTTAACCGACGCCGTAGTCTCGTTAATGCGCGATAGCGTGTCTCTCATCGCCCTGGCGATCGCCGCCTTTGTGATGGATCCTTTGTTGGGGCTCATCGCGTTTGTTGTCTTTCCGATATCAGTCTTACCCATAATGAAAATGGGAAAAAAGGTCCGCAGGTTCACAAAAAAGGGGCAAGTGACCATCGGTCAACTAACTTCTCTCATGCAGGAGGCCATTCAAGGGATAAGGATCGTCAAGGCTTTCGGCATGGAAGAGTATGAAAGGAATCGTTTCTTCAGGGAGAATCGGCGACTTCTTAAACTCGGTATCCGGAGAGGCCGAATCAGAGCCATAACGACTCCAGCCATGGAACTTTTGGCAGCCTTTGCCATCGGCGGTGTCGTCTGGTACGGAGGCTACAGCGTCATTGGAGGAAACAGAACGCAAGGCCAATTTATGGCGTTCATGACCGCTATGTTCCTCATGTATCAGCCGTTTAAAAAGCTAGCGGGAACCAATACCTTGCTCCAACAGGGAATCGTGGCTGCGGAAAGGGTCTATGAGATCCTCGATATCCAGTCTGACATCCGGGAGAAATCCGAGGCCAAACCGGCTCCTCGTCTAGCGCGTGAGATCGAATTCCACGATGTTTGCTTTGGCTATGGTGATAAGCTGGTCTTGAAGAATATCAATCTAAAAATAAACAAAGGAGAAATGGTGGCCCTAGTGGGCGTAAGTGGCGTGGGCAAGAGCACCTTGGCCGATCTGATCCCGCGCTTTTACGATGTGACTTCAGGAAGGATCACTATCGATGGGGTGGACATCCGCGATGTGACGATTGAGTCGCTTCGCTCCCAGATCGGCGTTGTAACGCAGCATACATTTCTGTTTAACGATACGATCAAGAACAACATCGCTTATGGGAACACTTCACAAGACGTGGCGCACATTGTTGCTGCTGCAAACGCCGCGTATGCTCATGACTTTGTTACGGCGCTGCCCAAGGGCTATGACTCCGTGATCGGGGAGCTGGGGATGAGGCTCTCGGGCGGGGAAAGACAGAGAATCGCGATCGCCAGGGCGCTGCTCAAGGATCCTCCCATTCTCATCCTGGACGAGGCCACCTCCTCCTTGGATTCACAATCTGAGAAGCTGGTACAAGAAGCGCTGGAGCGTCTGATGGTCGGCCGGACCGTTCTAGTGATTGCTCATCGCCTCTCGACGATTCGCAAGGCGAATCGCATTATAGTGCTCATGGATGGTGCCATTACCGAGGAAGGTACTCACGAAGAGCTGTTGGCAAGAAAAGCGGAGTATAACAAGCTTTATACACTGCAGCTCTTGGAGGGCGACGAGGTGCAGGCGAAGAGATTACTGCACTGACGGGGAACTGATCTATGCCAACGGTCAGTTGACGCGACGGTCGATTTCAGGAAGCTGATGCGATGGGAGGGGAAGACGGCGAGTGGCTTCTTAGATGCGGGTGTGGGATGGGAAAAACGTTAGTTTGTTTGACTTACCGATGTCCGTTGAAGCCACTAGCCCGGATTATGCACGGCCCTGGGGGCTGTTTTTACACCGTGTCGTTTGCCAACGAACACGATAAGACGGTCCAGAGCCGCTTCCAGACTGGGTTCGCGGCGTACTGGCTGACAAATCCATGAATAATTCGGGCTAGGATTATCGTCGGGTAACAATGTTGGCTGTTGACGAGGAAAGTGCACCGCGAAGCACTGTTGGACGCCCTATGCGAATCGCGCTTTGCCATAAGCGGCTAGATGAGAGAGGAGGCACTGAACGAGATTTTCATCTGACGGCCAAAGGGTTAAGAGACTTGGGACATGAAATTCATCTGTTCTGCAGCGAATTCGCCATTGAACCTCCAAGCGGGACGTTTGCCCACAAGGTGCCAGTTCTACCCTTTGGCAGAACCGCCGAGCTCTGGAGTTTTGCTCTGCGCGCTCCGAAGATTGTGCAAAAATTCAATTGCGACGTCGTCGTCAGCTTTGGGCGGATGATGGCCCAGGATGTGCTGCGCAGTGGGGGTGGTTCTCACAAAGTATTTCTTCAAAGATTGGGGAAACGAGCGGGACTGAGGCGGCGTATCTGGCAAAACTTCAGCGTTTATCATCGCAGCGTATTAGCGATCGAAAAACGGCAGTTTGGCGCCGGGGGATTTAAAAAAGCTATCGCCGTTTCTCAGGAAGTAAAGCGCGAACTCATGACGGCCTATGGTATTCCGGAGCAGAAGATCGTGGTCCTGCATAACGGAGTGGACCAAACCCGTTTCCATCCGTCATCAAGGACGACATGGCGGAAGGCGATTCGCAAGGATTGGAATATCCCGACGGCTGCGGTGGTGGTTTTGTTCGTCGGAAGTGGATTTCGGAGAAAGGGATTGGATCGCTTGCTTGGGGTTTGGGGTTCAGCCAGTTTGAAAGATAGTTGCTTGCTTGTGGTGGGGGATGACGCACGGCTGGGGCGGTACATGGCATGGGCGGCGAAACAGGCACCGGGTAGAATCATCTTTGCCGGTCGACAAGATCATACCGAAAGATTTTACGGTGCCGCGGATTTGTTGGCACTACCCGCGGTTCAGGAGGCATTTGGTAATGTCGTACTTGAAGCTCTGGCTTCCGGTCTTCCCGTGGTTGTCAGTCGCAACGTCGGTGCAGCCGAAGTGCTCACGGGGCCCTTTGCGGAAGGCATCGTAGAAGGCCCGGATGAGGTCGCCGAGTTGGAAGCAAAGTTGGTTCATATGATCGCTAAATGCCGAGAGCCGGATACGGCTGTCAAAGCACGGCGTCTGAGCGAGGCTTACTCCTGGAGCGGTCATTTTCGTCAATTTGAGGCTTGTTTGATGGAGATTTGTCGGCAGGATAACCGTGGCTTGCTTTCCTGACTTCTTATCTCAGAAAGTCGGGAATGCAAGAATTTGTGCAGCTGTCGCGCTGCTCGCAAGCGTCGGCTCTGATCTCTTGGCAAATCCTGACGAATTGTTCGGCCGACCGGACTGCAAGATCAGCAAAGATCAGCGTAAAATCAAGGTTGGCCGCATCGATTTACTAATCGATGGAGTGTCAACCGGCGTCTACCTAAAGCGCTACAATGCGTTTTCCGCCCGTTATCGCATTGGCTCTTTAGTTCTTAGTTCCGGCGCCGTGAAGTCGGTGCGAGGCGCCGAGATCCTATCGCGTGCTGGTATCTCTACAGCTACACCTTTAGCAAGCATAGAGAGACGATCTTGGGGGATATTGAACAGCAGTTTCTTTCTTTCAAAAGAGATTATTCGAGGGAAAACCGCCGATGCTTATTGGCGAGAAAATCTGACGCCGATACGAGGCGCAGAAGGCTTCAGGCATAGACGTCGATTTCTAAAGGCTCTCGCCAGTCTATTTGTTGGCTTGCATGAGCATGGCATCTATCACAACGATTTGAAGGACGTGAACATTCTCGTCCATGATGGCTCCTCAGGCGAACATTTTGCTTTGCTTGATCTTGAAGGTGTGCGCCATTGCTGGTATCTCAGTAGGCGTCGTCGCGTCAAGACGTGGTTCAGTTGAACCGCACGCTGGGAAATTTCCTCACTCGAACCGCAAAAGTTTTTTTTCTGAATTCGTATTTGGGACAACGGTCCATTGAATATCGGACAAAGAGGCGGTGGATTGGTGATGTCTTGCACGGGACTCAAAAGGCCCGGCGGAGCTCTCTAACCCAGACGGTAGGCCGGGCAAGCACTCGGCGAACGGTAACAGACCCGCTTGTACGAAAAAGACAAGGAGATTGATTTTGAAACCATGGCGAACCGGTACATTAATAGAGCGATTGCGGCGGTGTGGTCTGAGGAGGCTGGGCGGGTTCGCCGAGTATTAGATCTGAGCGTAGGCGGGGGTGATACGTCGCGCATACTGTCCGGAAAAGGTTTCGAGGTCGTCGCCACGGAATACTTGGTGCCTCCTGTTCTGGGGCCGACGATACTTCGCCTGGGCGGGGTGAATCTTAACGACCCCCTTCCGCTTAAGGATAATACCTTCGACGGTGTCAACCTCGTAGAGGTTATCGAACATGTCGAACATCAACCGCAACTGATTCGCGAAATCGGGCGAGTACTGAAGGATAACGGGGTGGTCGTCATCAGCACGCCTAACGTTCTGAATATGTTTTCTCGGTTGCGGTTTCTATTCACCGGTTTCCTTCGCGGGCGGGTGCGTCCGCTGCACTATCGGCACAAGCCGGAAATGGCTCATAACATTTACCTCATACATTTCTATGAACTTTATTACCTCTTGTTTCATTACGGTTTTGAGGTTGCCGAGCTCCGGAAAACGAGGATTAGATTTGGTTCACCCTTATTGGCGGTGTTCTTGTACCCGTTCATGTGGCTGTTTAGTTTTTTGTCGATTATCCGTCCGGAAAAAGATCCTCTTCAAAGGAGAATCAATTGGCAAATACTAACGGCTTTTCTTAAGCCGCCGCTTCTGTTTTCCGACAACATCGTTGTCAAAGCAAAAAAAGTAAGGTAGAGCTTGCGTCTTGAGCGCCTGCTTTCAAACGTTGCGTCTTGTTCCAAGCCGGCCGTTGATCATGGGCTGTGGCGGGAAAAGCTGTGCAATGGATTTGGCCGCTCGTTGATGTTAGGTAACAACCAACTGACGAATGGAGCCAACCCGCTGTCATTCTGCCGTTGTAAGAATCCGATCTACAAAGCGTTCAAGAATTGGAGCCACCAGCTTACAGGAATTCGCGAACATGAGTGTAGTGTATCTCAAACACGATTGAACGATAGACGGTACCTTGTTTCCTATCCCGATTACCCTAGCAGTTGTAACCTTCGCGGGACTTGAGAAGGGCAAAGACATAGCGTTACGTAACGCCCAAAATGAGTTGATCGCCGTAATGACACTTGAGGAAATTTACAGCTGGGATCCGGCCCGAGAAGCTAGCCAGGTGTTGGGCTCTACGGACGTGCGCCATCCGTTGGTCGCTGAGATGCAAACCTGGGGAAACACATGCATCTCAGGCCCGTTGCGCGTAGTTCATTTACCTAAACATTATGATTTCGTTGACTTACGCCTGACCCCGGGGCAGGTTCGGAATATTTTTGAAGGTCTAGGTTACAGCGAGATTGTTGCTTTCCAGACGCGCAACCCCATTCATCGAGCACACGAAGAGCTAACCAAGAGAGCGGCCGCTACTATTAACGGAGCGCTTTTAATTCATCCTGTTGTCGGGATGACTAAACCCGGTGATATCGATCACTACACGCGCGTACGGATTTACAAGGTGCTGATGAATAAATACTACGACGCGCGGAGAACGGTGTTGAGCTTGCTGCCACTCGCGATGCGGATGGCAGGGCCCAGGGAAGCGCTCTGGCACGCCATCATTCGACGAAATTATGGCGCCACCCACTTTATCGTCGGTCGCGACCATGCCGGTCCCGGCTTAAACTCTAATGGCACGCCTTTTTATGGCCCATACGACGCCCAGGATCTCTTAAGTCGCCATGAGACGGAGGTCGGTGTCCAGATGCTGCCGTTCAGGGAGCTGGTTTACTTCCCTGCCGAAGATCGTTATGAGGAAAAAGACAAAATTCCGAGCGGAACCGCGGTTGCGTCGATTTCTGGTACTCAGGTCCGAACCGACTATCTAGGGAAAGGAAAGAGGCTTCCGGAATGGTTCACTCGACCTGAAATCGCGTCGATTCTCGCGCAACTATCCCCTCCGGCACATCAGAGCGGCTTTTGCATTTGGTTTACCGGGCTCAGCGGGGCCGGTAAATCCACGATCGCCGATATCCTGGCTGTCCTGCTGATGGAGCAGGGTCGGCAGGTAACACTGCTTGACGGCGATGTCGTACTCACGCATTTATCGAAGGGCCTCGGTTTTAGTAAGGAAGATCGAGACACGAATATCCGCCGAATCGGCTTCGTCGCATCGGAAATCGTACGGCATAGAGGGGTTGTTGCTTGCGCCGCGGTGAGTCCCTACCGCGCGACTCGGAATGAATGTCGTGTCGCGGTCGGAGAGGAACAGTTCATTGAAGTTTTCGTCGATACTCCGTTGGAAATTTGTGAACAACGTGACGCAAAAGGCATGTACGCCAAAGCGCGCCGAGGAGAGATTCGCGGCTTCACGGGTATCGATGACCCGTACGAGCCGCCGTTGAATCCCGAGGTGCGCTTGACGACTACCGATTGCTCGCCCGAAGAGAATGCGCACAAAATCATGGCCTACTTGAGAGATAGAGATTTTTTGGAAACTGACGGCCATTTTAGAAGCTGCCTCGAGTGGGTCAACAACAATCACTAAACAACTCTTGGTGCAGGGTGTTACGAGACCTGTCTAACGCCCACCTATGAATCCGGTATTTGTTGTGGGAGTGGGTCGTTCGGGAACCACCCTTTTGGTCAATCTCTTGGGTTGCCATCCGTTGCTATCGCCGATCTTTGAAACTTCTTTCCTCAGAAACCTCGTCCTTCTATGTGATCGGGCGTCATGGTATTGGGGAGATTCATTGAGCCGAAAAATAGCATCGGCAGTTCCCGGATATTCGCGGAGCGTTTTCGTCGCGAAATGTCACAAATATACGCAAAAATGCGAGGCGTACAAGCAAATCATTTCGTCCTTGCCTAGCCCCGAGGAGCGCCGCGTCCAAAATGTAAAACATGACTACGAAGTATTTCCATTTGAAAACCAGGCGATCCTGTTTGACATGGACGAGCTGATGGAAGAAGCAAACAGGTTTATTGGTGCGTTGCAAGCCGGCTCGAAGACAGAGCCGGAGATCTATGGCCTGGCGCGTGACGGGGTGAATCGCCTTTTCACGATACATTGCACCCGCGCCCATAAACCCCATTGGATTAACAAGACACCGCGCTTGCTACTATGCTTGGATCTTCTCCCGAAGCTTTACCCCAACGCCAAATGCATTCACATTATCCGCGATGGTAGAGATGTCTCGGCCTCTTTTCGGTCGCTCTCATGGGGTCCGAAGGATGTACGTAAAGCGGCGCGTCGCTGGAAAGCTCGTATGGCGGCACGCAAGCGCGTTAATCCCGACGCTTTAGGCTATCTGGAGCTGCGCTACGAAGATTTGATTCGTGCTCCCGAAGCAGCCTTAGAGAAGGTCTTGGATTTTTTGCAACTAAACGGAGATCCAAGCGAGATGCTGTCCAGTTTTAAGGTGTATAGTCAAAGAGTCGGTGTGTGGCAAACTATCTTTACAACGGAGGAAAAGCAAATGTTTGACGATGAGGCTGGAGATCTACTCATCGAATTGGGATATGAAAGGGACCATGATTGGGCTCGCTAATGAAAAATTGAGCACAGGGGTTGCAGGAGGGACAATTTCAGTGCCGCCCGTATTTATCGTTGGCGTGCCGCGATCGGGCACAACGCTATTAGTCAATCTGTTAGGGCATCATCCAATACTCGCACCCATTTATGAAACGCGTTTCCTGAGAAACCTCTTGTTGCTCTGTGAGTGGTGTTGCTGGTTTTATGGGAACTCGCTGTCTCGAAAGAGCGCCAAAATTTTTGCCGAGGCTTGGGTCCGGTGGCGTTTTCAAAAAGTGCGCGAGAAATATCGTTCAAAGGCTATTGCTTACAACATTATACCAGCTGAGGGGGACGGTACGAAACAGAGTTATGAATCATTTCCGTTCGGTGAGAGTCATTGTATTGCGTATACCATGGAGGAATTGATCAGAGAAACCGACGCGTGGTTCGATAGCCTTCCGAAAAACGATGTTACTTGCGAAACTTTTTACAGCTCTGCGAGAGGGTACGTGGATAGACTGTTTTCGATACACTGCGCACGGATGAAAAAACCGCACTGGGTCAACAAAACGCCTGGTTTGCTCACCTATACAGATCTTTTGGCCAAGCTGTACCCGGGGAGCCGATGTATCCATATTCTTCGTGACGGGCGAGATGTTGCGATGTCCAACATTTCCCTTGGGTGGGGTCCGCGGACCGTTCGGGCAGCTGCTCGGCGTTGGAAAAGCCTTATTCAGAGGGGTCGACAAGGGGCAAGATCGGCACAGCTTTCGTATACGGAGCTTCTTTACGAGGACCTTGTCAGATCACCTAGAGAGGCTTTAAAAAGAATCACCAGGTTTTTGACGATAGAGGACTGCTTAGATGAGATTTTATCGCAGTTTAAGGTCTCTAAAGAACGAACGGAAGTATGGCGGTCTAGATTCAGCCAGGCCGAGCGACGCGTCTTCGCCCAGGAAGCTGGGGATTTGCTTGTCGAATTGGGTTACGAGACGGATTACAGCTGGGTAGAACGTTGACTAGGTACATCATTCGACTGACCTTCAGTTTTGAAAAATGGGTTCGCTTACCGTTGAGACCCCTTCTGCATCTCTCGTTAAGGGAGCAATGAGTTCTCGAGGAAGAAGCGAATTCGCAAAGATCGAGTTCATGGATATTGATTGGACTATCGTTAACAAGGCGAAAAACCTCGCCGAAGATGAGCTCAACAAACCGATCCTTGAGGTTCCCATTGTGTCGGATTATCGAGAGCCGCTCACGCATTTTCTGCGCCCCGGAATGGCATTGCTGGATATCGGTGCCAATGACCGCGCGTTGAAGCTGTATCTCGACCGAAAACTGAATTACAGAATCGACTATCGGAGTATGGATGTCGATCGCACCTATGAGCATGACTTTTATAGTCTTGAGGACATTGGTGAAGAATTCGACGTTGTCGTTTGTTTCGAGGTCGTCGAACACATGAGTCCAGGTATGGCTCTGGACTTATTTCGTAAAGCCTATGCACTGGTAAAGCCCAGAGGAAGGCTTTTTGTTTCGACGCCGAATGTTTATCATCCGATGTCTTTTTGGTCCGACTCGACCCATATAACTCCGTTTCGCCTTCGACATCTTGCCGGTTGGATGAAAGTGGCTGGTTTTAATCGTTTTTGGGGTTTCCGTGTTTGTGAGATGACTTGGAAAAAAAAGCTTCGATATTGGCGATATCGAGGATTGTTGCGGTTGCTGAACCTTGATTTTGCGCCCGGCGTTCTGCTAATCGCGCAGAAAGACTGATTTCCTCGTTTGTACTATGGTTGATGCAAGTATCATCGTTGCGACCTTCAACCGGATTGAGAGTCTCCAAAAGCTTCTAACAAGCCTTCGCCGGCAAAAGGGCGTGGGTTCGTGTACGGTAGAGCTCCTGGTGGTCGATAATAGCTCGACTGATGGGACGTGGGAATACTTGCGTAAAGAACAGACTTATGCGATGGACTACTCTTTTCGACCTCTTCAGGAGTCACAGAGGGGCAAGGCGAGTGCGCTCAATAAAGGTGTTCGCGCAGCTAAAGGGCGGATCCTGGTCATTGCCGACGATGACGTGGAAGTATGCGCAGAATGGTTATCGGGCCACCTCGAATGTTACCGGACGGGCTTCTTTGATGCGGTTCAAGGTCGAGTGCTCCCAGGCGTGGACTGGGAAGGAAGACCCGCTGATCCAAGACGCATTCGAGAGTACAACATTCCGATCGTGGATTATGGAGATAAAATCCGCGAGATTCGTGCCCTTACCGGTACAAACATGTCGTTCAAGCGTGAGGTCGTTGACCGCGTCGGCTTTTTCGATTCGCAGCTCGGTGACCTTCACAACGCATAGTGTCATTCGTGCTTTAGGCGTAAGCTGTTATTTTCGACATCGTCCTTGAGCTCTTCGTTCCGATTCTGACTAGACGTTCAGCATCACAGCAGTACCGGTGTTTATCAGCCAATTGCGATTCTCTTGTCTTTCATCGCACCCAGACAGCATATTTACCCGGTGATCCCTTTCGTTTCGCTAGTTTATTAACGCAGACTTTGTTTGATTGTTCTGAGAAGTGAGTCATCAAACCTAAGGTTCTCCCGTTCTGATCGCCGTAACAAACAGTCTGAGAAGGGTTCTCTAGGTCCGTCATATTTTTGCTGTTCGAGTACGGTTTCAGTTGACATATCCTGGTCAGAGTCTGTATTTTCCGGGGGCTATCACAGAGAGGTCATATCACTCAATAAACCGCCAAAAAGGAATATAGGTCATGTGACGGTGTATCTTCGAGTCCGAAGAATGGCCCATATGCCGAGGAGAGTGAAAAGTGAACACGAAAGCTGGTGATCTCTCAATTGTGTCGGCGATTGTAGCCGGGGCATTATGGCTGGTCCTTGCGCCGTCGCCTGTGTGGGGGATTTCGGGCTCCGGACGGAGGCTATGCGCCATTGCCGGACTATGACATCCGCAAAGGTGATAGCTCACCCGTCAATTTGAAGGACCTGCGCGTAGCGCAGGAAATGTCTGTACTCCGGCAGCAGCAAGCGCTAGGTGCAGGCTCAAGCCGAAGCCCGACGCCCGATCGGACGCGGAGCGCGCAAATCCGCGGCATAGTCCAGTTTCAGAGGCTCCTGATTCGCTTGCGGTCCGCTAACGCCACAATAGACCGCGGTATCCCCTCCAGTGATCGGATTGAGAAGCGCGTGATCACTTTGTCCCATCGGAACCGCTCCTGCCGGAGCTGCAAAGAGCCCGATCAGCGCCCAAGGGAGTGAGAACTGATTTATTATTTTTTTCACGTGCGCCCTCCTTGGCCGGATTGATGTCCAGCTTTTTTGGATTGCATTTTTTTGTGATGTTCACTATATTCCGTTTCTACGTCAAGGATTTAGCCTGATACTTCTCAGTAATCCGATGGTTGCGGCTATTTTCACTGGGGCGAGCTTCAGGTCCCGAAGTGGACCCCTGAAAAGTCGTTTTTTGAGGACATTTATGTTTGGGCGAAACCCCCTGGTGAAGGGAATAAGAATGATTTCGTTCTAAAAGGCTGCCTCGGCACTGAGGCTTGTTACGAGATAGACGGAGGGAACCCGAAAGCACGTGAGTTCACCAGCCTTTGATATTAGTATCATCGTCGCCACTTTTAATCGGTGCGACAGTCTAGCGAGACTGCTGCAGAGCCTTGACTCCTTGGACCTTGCAGATTCCGTCACACTGGAGGTCCTGATTGTCGATAACGGTTCTACCGATGGGACCCGGACTTTACTGCTTCAGAAACAGCAACAGCCATTAAAGTATTCTCTTAAAATTCTTTGTGAAGAACAGAGGGGCAAGTCGGCGGCGCTCAACCGCGGATTAAGAAATTGCTGCGGGCAGATTATCTGTTTAGCCGATGACGATGTGGTATTTGATTCCCACTGGATTGGCGGTCTTCTTCAGTCTTACAAAGCCGCGGATTTTGCTGCGCTGCAAGGCCGAGTGCTGCCCGGAATCGATGGCCACGGCAATGGGGCAGATCCTAAGCGAATCAGAGAGTACAATATACCGATGGTAGACTACGGAAATGAGATACGGGACATTGATGGGCTAACCGGCACCAACATGTCTTTCAAACGAGAAGTTTATGAGCGCGTCGGCTTTTTCGATTCGCGGCTCGGGCCAGGAGCATCCGGCTTCAGCGAAGATACGGAATATTCGATGAGAGTTCGAAAGGCAGGTTTTAGGATTGGATACGCACCTCATGCCGTGGCTTATCATGAGCTCAGTCCCCAGCGTTACGGCAGAGAATATAATCGCAGGGTCCAGTATCGGAAGGGAATGAGTCGAAGCATCTACCGACACGACTCGATCCCATTTCGAGTGATTCCCAACCTGGTGGCCAATTGCTTTCGATATGGACTTTACTGCTTGTTGGGAAAGACACAGAAAGCGTACAGGACCGAAGGTCGAATCATGAAGTGCTGGGGGTATCTGATGGGGAAAGCGCGCGGTGTGAATTGCAAAAGTTCTTCGTGCTCGATCTTGGCGATGTTAGGATTTCCCTTAGTCTCCTGATACTCCCAGTCAGGTATAGGGACATCTGGGGCAATGGACGGCACGCCCAAAGTTTCAGTCATCATTGCTACGTTCAACCGCGCGGCATTTTTGTCGGAGACCCTTGATAGTGTGATGCGACAGAAATTCGAGGAGTTCGAAGTTATTGTCGTTGACGATGGCTCGACGGACGATACGAAAGAAGTGGTACGCCATTACGGAGATCGGATACGGTATGTCTTTCAGGAAAACCGGGGGCCGTCGGCGGCGCGCAACTTGGGCGTGCGGCACGCGCGAGCGCCGTGGATTGCCATTCAGGATTCGGACGATCTCTGTACGCCTGATCACTTGGAGGTGCTTTACGGCTACGCGCGCGAGCACTCGGGCTGCAGGATGGTCTTTGCGAACGGGGTCTATCTGGGAGGGCGCGAGCACAACCGGGAGACCATTATTCCCGCTGGCAAATCGCGCCGGCTGGCCCGAGAAGGGGTTCGGTTGGTCGATCTCTTTGAAAAAAGCATCGTGCGCTTGCAGGCAGCTCTTATTTCCAAATCCTCCTACGACGCGGTGGGAGGCCATGACGAGAATCTCCGCATCTGCATGGACCTGGATCTCTCCTTTCGGCTGTTGATGAATTATCCCGTCGCCTACATCGATCGCGTCGTGTTCCTCTATCGAAAGCATGAAGGGAACATCGGACGCAACGAGGAGCTGCGTCTCTTGGAAAACATTCGGGTCATCGAGAAGTTGATTCGGGAGTTCCCGCAAGCGGAAAAGCAGCTCGGGTGCGGCAGAATCGCCCGCCGAATGGCCTACCGCTCGTATCGGTTGGCTAAGGGACGACGGAAAAGAGGGCAGCACCGAGAGGCACGAGAGGCGATCGCCACGGCAGTGTTTCTTCGCCCCTATTCGCTGAAGTATCGGTTCTTTCAACTCGGGTGGGGCTCAGGACACTCTAGAGGCGGCTGATGGAGTTCAGCATTATCGTCGCCACTTACGACCGGCACGAATTTTTGCAGCGGCTGTTAAGCAGTATTGACGCGTGTTTCGGAAAGGCGGGAGTCGAGCACGAAGTCATCGTGGCCAATAACGCCCCGAGCGAAGCGATGGCTGGCGCGGTTGAGAACATCGTCAAGGAGTTTCGAGAGCGGGGCGACGGTCGATTCCGTCAAGTCCGGGAGCCCTCGCCGGGTAAGTGCCGGGCGCAGAATTTTGCCATTACCAAGTCGCAAGGGTCAATTCTCGCCTTTTTCGACGACGACGTGGAAGTGACCCCAGAATGGCTCGCGGTCGCTTCGGAGTTTTTCAAGTGCAAGCCCTTCGATGCGATGCAAGGCCCTATTCTTGTGCCCCCGGAGATGCAACGGAATCAGGAATTCTTGCGCGCTCAATACCAGTATCGAACCATCAATTTTGTTAAGTATTGGCAGGGAGTCACGGAAATCAAAACCCTGACGGGCGCAAATATGGCGATTCGCCGAGAGGTCTTCTCGCGCATCGGGTTTTTTAATGAAGAGTTGGGACCGGGTCGGTCAGGAATCTCTGAAGACGTAGAATTCGCCCAGCGACTTGTACGGAACGGAGGCCGAATTGGTTACGAACCGCGGGCAGCCGTTTACCACAGGGTGGAGTGGAGCCGGCTCACCGAGGAGTTTTTTCGTTTGCGTCATGAGCAGCAGGGACGAAGTCGGCTGATTTATAAAAACCAGTCGCTAGGCTCGATCGTGCCGAATTTAATGCGGTCGATTTGGACTTTTGGGTGGTATTCCTTGGTGCGCAACGAAAGAAAGAAGTACCGCGCGAAGGGGCGATATTTTCATTACCGAGCGATGCTGCAGGAAAAAATCAAGAGGACCAGTGGTAGCCACGGTTGAGCGGTAAGTCTTTTCAAAAGCCAGCGGCTGAAGGGCTTGGAATAGGGAACCCAACTTGCGATGTATGATCCGCGAGGTGCGAGAGTGACAAGTTTGTTAATCCGTGGGATAAGGGCAGTTTTCACCTTCCTCATGGCCGTGGGGTTGTCAATGATGGCGATTTCCCGCAATCGGTTAGATCGGAAAACTTTTCCCAGAGGACTTGTTTGGGGCCGCGCTTGCGGATGGTGTCGGGCCTAGCGATGATCCCATCTTCAGGGACGTGAGGCTCCCCAACTTAAAATCCTATTTCATCGGTTCGTAGCGATGATCCCCGTCAATCCAAAGAAGTCGTATGGGCTTGTTCCAACCCCGGACCGCCTCCTCTGATGTCATGATCAGAGGGACACTCATTGGGCGCTCGAGAGTTGAAGCGATAGTTTGATTTTTGCCTCCGCTACTTCTATCTTCTGAAAACTATGAGTGTCCCGGGAAGCACCGTGGGTCCACGGCCCACGGTCTCCGCCATCGTGGTTTGTTTCAACGAGGAGCAGAACATCGGCGATTGTCTTGAGAGCTTGAGCTGGTGTGACGAGATCGTCGTCGTCGATTCTTTTAGTACGGACCGAACGGTTGAAATCTGCCGGCAATACACAGACCGGATTATTCGGCGGCCCTGGGCCGGGTATCGGGATCAGAAGGCCTTTGCTCATTCGCAAGCAACGAAAGATTGGGTTTTACTTGTCGATTCCGACGAGCGGGTAACACCGAAGCTCAGGGATGAGATTCGGCAAACGTTGGGGCATGAGACTTCCGAATGCGCGGGATTTGCCGTACCCCGGTTGGTTTTTTATTTAGGACGTTGGTGGTGGAGAGGGGGCTGGTACCCTGACTACGATGTGCGTTTGTTTAAGCGAGATCGGGCCACTTGGGGCGGGTCCGATCCCCATGAGAAGATTTTGGTCGATGGGAAAGTCCGTCACTTGCAGCACCCGCTGCATCACTTCTCTTATCGGAATATCGAAGACCACGTTCAACGGATCGATCGCTTCACCTCGATTTCGTCTCGGGAGCTGCGAAAGGAAGGCAAACACTGGCATTTGGCGGATGCTCTGTTTAGACCGGCATTTCGCTTTTTTCACTCATATGTATTGAAGCGAGGGTTCATGGAAGGTTTCGCAGGTTTCTATGTTGCCGTTACCGCTGCGATTTATGTTTTTCTAAAGTATGCTAAGCTCTGGGAACTAGAGTTGGAGGAAAAGGACGACATTGATCGGAAGCGGTCATAACCGCCTCCTTAAAATTCTGCACATCGATCCTGAGAAGCATTGGGGTGGAGGGGAGGCTCAGGTATTCGGGCTTTTAACCTACCTCATCGGGAAGGGGCACGATAATACTCTTCTCAGTCATCCTCACGGTCAGCTGTTCGAGCGTTGTCGGAATCTAAACGTAAGAAAGCTCCCGCTACGCGTGCGCAATGACTTGGACTTGAGCCCCCTTGCATCGCTCAGGCGACTGATTCGTGAAGAAAAGTATGACATTGTTCATCTGCACACCAAGCGCGCCCATGCACTTTCACTCTGGCTGCCGCGCGGCTCGCACGGGCCGAAGTATGTTGTAACTCGGCGCATGGATTATCCTGAAGCCAAGAGTTGGTACACGCGGCACCTCTACAATCGGCGGGTGGATGGTGTTGTAGCCATTTCCAGACCGATTGCGAACCTGTTAGTGTCAGCCGGCGTTGGTCCGGAACGGATTCGATTAATTCATAGCGGCATCGATCCGGGACCGTTCGAGGCCATCGCGTCAAAGACTGCTTCCTCGGAAGATATTCCTGTCGTCGGAACTGTGGCGGTCCTGGAGGAGAGGAAAGGTCATCGTTTTTTGCTTGAAGCTGCCGCGCGACTCAAAGGCCAGGGATATCAGATCAAATATTTCTTGGCCGGCGATGGCTCGTTACGCGGTCAACTCGAGGGGATGGCCGCAAGATTGATGTTGCAAGACCAGGTCAAGTTCTTCGGGTTTGTCTCTGACACTCCCGCCTTCCTATCCAACGTCGATATCTTCGTTCTGCCTTCGCTAGATGAAGGATTGGGCGTCGCGGCGCTCGAAGCGATGGCCGCCGGGAAAGCTGTCGTAGCCACGCGGGTTGGGGGCCTTGCCGAGGCAATGGTCGACTCCGTGACCGGCGTTTTGGTTGCTCCTCGAGATGCCGAAGCGCTTGCCCAGGCGATTGCGAAACTGGTCAGCGAAAAGTCGCTGGCCCGAGAAATGGGCAAAAGAGGTGCCGCGCGTGTCCGTGAACAGTTCACTCTGGAACAAATGGCGATGAAGAACGAAGCCTATTATTACGAGTTACTCAAAGACTGAGTTTGGTCGGATGACCTGCTTGCGCTGCGAGGGGCGGGCATGAACCATCTATCTGATATCCTAAAAAAATTTAAGCGGACTCATTTGCTCGTGATAGGCGACCTGATGTTGGATCGTTTCATTTGGGGAGACGTGGAAAGACTTTCACCGGAAGCTCCGGTGCCGGTGCTGCGGGTGGCTTCGGAAAACTCCAAGCTCGGCGGCGCGGCCAACGTGATCAGCAATATTCGCTCGCTGGGAGGCCGGGTGAGCGCTTGCGGTATTGTCGGTCGAGATGATGCGGGGAAAAGAATTCTCGAGGACTTGCGTCGCCTCCGGGTCTCGATGGGGGGAGTGTTTTCCGACGGCGAGTTTCAAACTATCCAAAAGACGCGAATTATCGCCCGCCCTCGTCATCAACAAATCGTCCGACTGGACCGTGAAAAAAATGGCGCGATTCGCGAGCCAACCTTGAAAAAGCTCCGCCAATTCGTTTTACAAAGGGCGGGCCGGTGTGACGGTGTTGTGATCTCGGATTATGGCAAAGGGGTGGTGCATGAAAGGTTGCTCGCGGCTGTTACAGAACTGGTGGAGAGAAGAAAGCTTATTTATGTGGTTGATCCGAAAAAGGAAAATTATGCTCGATACCGGTCGCCTTCGCTGATCACGCCCAATAAAAATGAGGCCGGCGAGGCCGCCGGGATCGATATTCTGGACGACGCGACCTTGGTAGCGGCGGGCGAGAGGCTATTGCGAATGTGGAAAGCCAGGGCGGTATTGATCACCCGCGGTCCCGACGGAATGAGTCTTTTCCGCCCCCGAGCATCGGTAGAGCACTTTTCCATCGAAGCAAAAGAGATCTTCGATGTTACCGGTGCTGGAGATACGGTCGTTGCGGTTTGCGCGCTGGTGCTCGCGACCGGCGCCAGCTACAAAGATGCGGCTGTGCTCGCCAATTTGGCGGCGGGGCTGGTCGGCGATGAAGTTGGGACCGTAGCCGTACCTCTAGAGAAACTCGAGCGAGCGATCAAGGACAGGCCATGAAAAGTATGACGGGTTACGGCGAGGGGTCGCATCATGCTCGCGGTACGAAGATCTCGGTTCAAGTGCGTAGTGTGAATCATCGGCACTTGGACCTGCAGCTGAGAGTTCCAAGAGAATACCTTTTATTTGAAGAGGAGATCCGCAAGATCATGCGGAACAAGATCTCACGGGGTAGGGTTGATCTTTTCATCAACCGTTTGCCCGCTGGTCGACAGTCGCGCAAGCTTGAATTGGATGTGGAGCTATTGGGCCAGTACCTGTCGACCATCAAGGATGCCAAGAAAAAATTTCAATTGGCCGGCGCGATAGAGGCGTCGTTGCTTTCCCAAGTCCCGGACCTTTTCCACATTCGGGAGGTCGAAGTTCAGCCGGCAAACGAGCGGCGAGGACTTTTTATCGCCCTCGAGACCGCTTTGCAGAAGCTCGAACAATCTCGCGAACGGGAAGGCCGCCAGCTGAAAGCTGACATGCAATCTCAAATCAATCATTTGAAAAAGATAACCATGGCGCTCTCTGAGCGGGCGAGGGAAATCGCGACGAAGTCTGCCATTGCCGCAGGGGACGGGGAATGCTCTCCGCGGGCGGAGAAAGAAGCATCGGATGTTGGAAACCTCAAGGGTGACATCAATGAAGAGGTCGTGCGCTTAAAGAGCCACGTGGCCGCCTTGGCTGCGGTGATTCGCGAAAAAGAACCAGTGGGGAAAAAGATCGACTTCATGCTTCAAGAGGTTCAACGGGAGCTGAACACCATCGGCTCGAAGATCCCTCATCTCCCCGTCGTAGAATTGGTCTTGGAAGGCAAGGAGAGAGTCGAGAAAATACGAGAGCAAACTCAGAATATTGAATGATCGGAAAACCCACTCTGATTAGTAAACGGCAGGGCATTATCTTCATCATTTCCGCCCCCTCGGGTGCGGGTAAGACGACGCTCATTACGGGTTTGCGATCGCTTTATCCCAGACTCAAGCTTTCCGTTTCGTGCACCACTCGGGCGCGGCGAAACGGCGAGGTTCATGGCCGGGACTACTACTTCATCACAGGTCGGCAATTCAAGGCCATGAAAGCCCGCGGGCAGTTTGCGGAATGGGCACAAGTCCACGATTTTTTCTATGGCACACCCCGCAGGCCGTTGGAACAGTGTGTGAGGAGCGGACGGGATATTCTTCTCGACATTGACGTTCAGGGCGCTAAGAAGATCAAACGAGCGTATCGCGGAGCCGTCTCGATATTTGTATTGCCGCCTTCATTACACGAATTGAAGCGCAGGTTGGCCTTGAGAGCCACCGAGGGGAAAGAAACGATTCATCGACGGCTGGCCAATGCCCGAGGTGAAATTCGCGAGATTCTGGCGTATGATTATTATGTGGTCAATCGAGAGGTGAAAAAGGCGATGGGGGTCCTAAAATCGATTGTTGAGGCCGAACGGGCGAGAACTTCCCATGTAACCGAATGGCGATTCGACCTGTTGCGCTGAGAGTGCAGGAAAAGTATTCATGAGCAAAGAAATCAAAATCAGCGATCTGGTTGAAAAGGTTCAATCCTATTATCCTGCCGCGAATGTCGACCTGATCCGCAAAGCATACGAGTTTTCCGCGAAGGTTCATAAAGGTCAAAAACGGCTGTCGGGAGAACCTTATTTGACTCACCCGACGGCGGTGGCCGATATCATTGCCGATCTGAAACTGGATGTGCCGAGCATCGTGAGCGGCTTGCTGCACGACACGGTCGAGGACACGCTCACCACTTTGGATGAACTGAAGAATATTTTCGGCCGCGAGATAGGCTCTCTTGTGGACGGTGTCACCAAGCTCAGCCGAACCAATTTCAGCAGTCGCGAGGAGAAGCAGGCAGAGAACTTTCGCAAGATGTTGTTGGCCATGGGCAAGGACGTGCGGGTCATTCTGATCAAGCTCGCTGATCGCGTGCATAACATGCGGACCCTGGGCCACATGCCTTTGGAGAAACAAATCCTCACGGCACAAGAAACGTTGGATATCTATGCACCCCTGTCCCAGCGCTTGGGTATCGCCTGGATCAAAAGCGAGTTGGAGGACTTGGCGCTCAAACACCTCCACCCCGAGATTTACTATCAATTGAAGCGCAACGTCGCTAAGAAAAAGAGCGACCGGGAAAAATACATCGGGGAGGTCATTTCCGTTATCACCAAGAAGCTCGAGACCGAAGGGATCGAGGCCGAAGTGACGGGCAGGCCGAAACACTTTTACAGTATTTACCAGAAAATGGAGAGTCAAAATCTCCTTTACGATCAGATTTACGATTTGGTGGCATTCCGAATTTTGGTGGACGCGGTGAGGGAATGTTACGAAGCCCTGGGGATTATCCATTCACAATGGCGGCCCGTTCCAGGACGATTCAAGGATTATATCGCCTTGCCAAAACCGAACATGTACCAGTCGCTTCATACCAGCGTGATCGGTCCCTACGGTGAGCGTGTCGAAATTCAGATCCGGACTCATGAGATGCACCGGATCGCGGAGGAGGGGATCGCGGCGCACTGGCGTTACAAAGAGGGCGAAGATTTCCAGATGAGCGACATCCAGCGGTTTGCCTGGCTTAGACAGTTGCTTGAATGGCAAGAGAACCTTCAAGACCCGCAAGAATTTCTTCACAATCTAAAGGATGATCTCTTTTCGACTGAACTGTACGTCTTTACACCCAAGGGAGATCTTTTGAATTTCCCCAAAGGCTCCACGGTTATCGATTTCGCCTATCGCATTCATTCCGAAGTGGGACATCATTGCTCCGGCGCCCGCATCAACGGCCAATTGGTGTCGCTCAAATATATCCTCAGGAGCGGAGACACGGTGGAGATTATCACCACGCAACAGCAAGTCCCCAACCGTGATTGGCTCAAATGGGTGAAAACGCCGCGGGCTAAGTCGAAAATTAGAAACTGGTTAAAATCCCAGCAGCTCGAAAGGAGCGTCGCGTTAGGACGCGAAATTCTTGACAGCGATCTGCATCGCTATCAGCTGGATTACGGAACTCTACGGAACGCGGGGAAGATCGAGTGGCTCGTGAAAGAGCTGGGTTTGAAGGACGAAGAAGCGCTTCTCGCAGCCTTGGGTTACGGTCGCATTACGACTCGTCACGTTTTGGCCAAATTGGTCCCACCGGAAAAGCTCGAGGCCGGTACGAAGAAAGCCGAAGGATCCTTGGAAACGCTTTTTCGTCTGGTGTCGAGCCAAAAACACGGGCTGGGTATCCGCGTGAAGGGAGTCGACGACGTGCTGGTACGCTTTGCGCTTTGTTGCCATCCTCTCCCGGGTGAACGCATCATCGGATTCATCACCCGTGGAAGGGGAGTCACGGTGCATACCGTCGGCTGCCCCACGGTCCTGGAGAGCGACCCGCACAGAAAGATCGAAGTGAGCTGGGAAGAAAACGGTCAGCCCCCGCGCCCGGTAAAAATCGAAGTCACGTGTGTGGATCAGCCCGGCCTCCTGGCCGCCATTAGTTCCGCGATTACCAGCGCCGATGCCAATATCGCTCGGGCTCAGGTTAGAACTTCTTCAGATAAGGCGCTCAACACGTTCGAAGTGATGATCAAGAATTCCGAGCACCTCAAGAAGGTGCTTGAGAATATCTCTAAAGTTAAAGGAGTGTACAAGGCCGTGCGCGCTCGGGGAAGAACCGGCGGCAAAACCGATCGAGAGCAGGCGAACAGAAGCGAACTCCAGTAACCGTTGCGGCGCAAGCCGATCACGCCACCTTCTGAACGCGGCCTGAATGAATGCAGTCCGTGCAAACTAGGGCGCGTTTCACTTGCCCGTTAAACTGCGCTCTAACTCTTTTGAGGTTGGGACGCCACGACCGTTTGGTCTTATTGTTCGCGTGGCTGACGTTATAGCCGACGGATCGCCCTTTTCCGCAAATCGCGCAAACTCTCGCCATGTTAACGTCGTATCCTTTCGATAATCTCGGTTGTTGAAAAGCCTGCAAGGTAGGGGATAACCGCTACCCGACCGCCGCGTTTCTTCACGATATCAGAACCGATGATCTTTTCTACGCTCCAATCTCCGCCTTTCGCCAACACGTCGGGCTTTAAGCTCTCGATGATTTTGTAAGGGTCAGACTCGTCGAACAAAACGACATAATCCACCATCTCCATCGCCGCGATCAACTCGACCCGATCTCGTTCGGGAAGCAACGGACGGTTAGCTCCCTTGATCATTTTAACCGAGCGGTCGCTGTTGACGCCGACGATTAAAATATCGCCGCATGCTTTGGCCTCGCGCAAAATGTGTACGTGTCCTCGGTGGAGGAGATCGAAGCAGCCATTGGTGAAGACAACTGTTTTGCCGTCTTTTCTCGCTGCGGCCGCGATCTCCTTTAGTGCTTCGAGGCTTTTGATTTTGCCTGACACGTTCAAGGGGTAGCATGAGAGTATGGCATTTTCAATTGGCAGTACCGATGATAACTGGCGTTCCGCTATCTTGACCCAAAGGTAAATTTTCGCTAAGGTCATTTGGAACTCACGCGTAATGCCGCCTTTGCAAGCTCGTCCCTAACAGCAGGAGGAAAGATGGAATACCAGGATCTCAGAGATTGGATCCAAATCAGCGAAGAAATGGGGGAATTAAAAACCCTAAAAAATTGCGACTGGAATCTTGAAATCGGCGCCATTACAGAACTCGTCCATCACAAAGAAGATGGCCCGGCGGTGTTATTTGACGAGATCAAGGGTTACCCGAAGGGCTACCGGGTTTTGTCGAACTCTTTGGCTTCGAGGAAACGTTTGGCCCTCACTCTGGGGCTTCCGGCCGGTGAAACGAAGATGGATTTCGTCAGAATCTGGAAAGAAAATTATAAGAAGATTAAGCCCATCCCGGCGAAATTCGTCAAACAGAGCCCGCTTTTTGAGAACGTCTACAAAGACGGAGATGTCGATCTTTTTAAGTTTCCGACTCCGTTGTGGCACGATAAGGACGGTGGAAGGTACATCGGAACCGGTAGTGTCGATATTACGCGCGACCCGGATGAAGGTTGGGTGAACTACGGCACTTATCGGGTGATGATTCATGACAAGGACACCGTGGGATTTTACATCTCGCCCGGCAAGCACGGCCGCATCCAGAGAGAAAAATATGCCGCCAGCGGCCAGCCATTCAAGATCGCCATGTCGTTCGGTCACGATCCGTTGACTTTTCTGGCCGGCAGTATCGAGGTGCCTTATGGCGTGCCGGAATATGAATTCATTGGCGGCATCCGAGGAGAACCGTTCGAAATGATCGAAGGCGAGTACTCCGGTCTGCCGATTCCGGCAAACGCGGAAATCGTCGTCGAAGGCGACGTTCATTTCGATAATCCGAGAGTTGAAGGTCCCTTTGGGGAGTGGACGGGATATTACGCCAGTGCTGAACGGGCCGAGCCCTGGGTGAAAGTTAAACGGCTCTATCACCGCAATGATCCCATTATCCTCGGCTCTCCTCCGGGCCGACCGCCTGCAGAGCTCGGCTGGTATCGCTCCTATCTCCGTTCTGCTCTGATCTGGGACGAGATGGAAAAGGCCGGCGTGCCGGATGTTAAAGGCGTTTGGCTGAACGTTTCGGGCGGTAGTCGTTTGATGCTGATCGTTTCTATCAAGCAGCGCTATCCAGGACATGCGAAGCAGGCCGCGGTCATCGCATCGCAGTGCCATGCCGGGGCTTATCTGGGTCGCTTCGTAGTCGTTGTCGATGACGATATCGACCCTTCGAATACGGACGATGTGATTTGGGCAATGGGTACCCGCTGCGAACCTGCGGAAGACATCGACATCATTCGCCGGTGTTGGAGCGGGCCGCTTGATCCGGTCATTCATCCGACGAAGAAAGGCTTCAATTCGCGAGCCATCCTGGACGCCACCCGGCCGTACGAATGGATGAAGGAGTTTCCGCCCGTCGCCGAATCCAGCAAAGAAGTTCTGGACGCGACCGCGAAGAAGTGGGGAGCGGAGCTTTTCGCTAGCAACGGAAAGAAATAAGCGTTCTAATCCGGCAGTAGGAGGGCAAGTCGATCACCATGGTGGACGGCTTGCCCTTTTTTTATTGACTTCGGCGTGATTCGACTGCGCTAAATGGCTCCAGAAAAGCGTTCAATGGGTTCACGGTTCGGAGAGGTTTGTCGTTGACTCTGGGAGTTGTATGTCGATGAGACCGAGGAGTTCTCCGGTCAGATTTTGGGACTGAACGCCCGATTTTTGCCGCAGTTGCTCCGCGGGCTCGTCAGGGGCCGGCGCCGGCTTGGATTTGGCTAAGACCTGTACAGAGGCATAAATGGGCGCCTTCATCCGGAGAGCCACGGCAATCGCATCGCTCGGCCGGGAGTCGATCTGAAACTCTTCCCCTTTGAGTCGGAGATGGAGAACGGCGAAATAGGTGCTGTTTCGAATGTCCGTGATGGTCACGCGCTCCAAAGTTGCGCCTAGGTTCTGGAGGATGTTGCGAATAAGATCGTGGGTGAGGGGGCGGGGGGGCTGTACGTGCTGAAGTTCAAGCGCGATCGCTCTCGCCTCAGGAATATCTATCCAGATGGGAACGAGCTTCTTGTCGCCGACAGTCTCAAGGACGACGACAGGCGCGTCGGTCGTAGGGTCAAAAAGCATAGTCTTGATCTTCGTTTCGACGGTCTCTTCCTGGGCAGCATACAGAGGTCCACAAACCGCAAAGATTAAAGCGAAAACCAACAGGGAATAATAAGTGCATCGCATGGGGACCTCCTCGAATGTATTCACGCCGGCTGCGCGCGCGTCTTATGATGGCTGGATCGGCTTACGCTCTCGTCAGAGCGCCAGAGAAAGAACATTATGGTCCGCGGTCAGGCTTGTCAACACGCGATATTTATCTTGACGCGATCTTTGCCGGTAAGTTAATCTGACTTACCAACCGTTTTTGACTTATGAAGATAAGAGTTCTGTCCGAAGAGGTGGCGAGCCGCATTGCCGCCGGCGAAGTGGTCGAGCGACCCGCGTCGGTGGTGAAAGAGCTGATCGAAAACTCACTGGATGCCAGGGCGACGGAGATTTCCGTTTGGGTGGAGAAAAGCGGCACGGCACTGATCCGCGTGAGCGACAACGGCGAGGGCATAGCGGCCGAAGATCTTGCGCTAGCGGTGGAGAGACACTCCACCAGCAAACTCCAAAACGAAGACGATCTGTTTCGAATCGCCACCTTGGGTTTCCGTGGCGAGGCGTTGCCGAGCATCGGATCGGTATCGAAAATGGAAATTATCTCCCGTCAACGGTCATCCGATTCTGGCTATCGCCTGCGCGTTCAAGGCGGCAAAAAAGACGAACCTTCTATCACGGCATCTTCCCCAGGGACCACGGTCGAGATTCGGGAAATCTTCTTCAACGTGCCGGCGCGCAAAAAATTTCTCAAGGCACCCGCGACCGAATTGAGTCACATCTGTGATGTGATCAACCGAATGGCTTTAGCTTCTCCGAGGGTTCACTTTCGTCTTTATCACGACGGGCGAAACGTCGCTGATTACGTGGCGGTTGCCGACGCTAAAGACCGGCTGTCGCAGGTTTTGGGGCGTGATATCGCCAAAGAATTGATTTCATTTGCTTCAGAGCAGGGAGCGCTGGCCATCCATGGTTACTTGAGCGCCGCTCCAACATCTTTTCCCAATTCGCGGCAGGTCATCACATTCGTCAATCGCCGCTACGTCCGTGACAAGGTGCTCACCCACGCCGCGCTGCAGGGCTATGAAACCTTGTTGATGCGAGGGCAGTACCCGGCCGTGGTGCTGTTTCTGAACGTTCCCTATCAAGACGTGGATGTCAACGTTCATCCAGCTAAATACGAGGTTCGCTTCCGCCGCCAATCCGAAGTTCACGAGGCGATCGTGGGAGCGATTCGGCAGGCGCTGAAGGTGGAGGCGAAGGAGCCGGGGCTACGGCCTTCGTTTCCGCAAGCGCCATGGGTTGGTGGCGCGAGGGAGGCTTCGCTTCCCTACGGGAGTTCGGTAAATTCGGCAAGACAAGCATCACCGTTTCCCTTCGAATACGCACAGTCAATACCGCTTCAGACGGAATGTCCGGGCGAAGGTTTCTTCTCGTCGATGAACGTCCTTGGTCAGGTTCTTGGTTGTTACCTGGTGTGCTCATCGTCTCGGGGCTTGTTTATTATTGATCAGCACGCTGCTCACGAGCGAGTGGCGTTCGAAAAGTTGTGCTCGCAAATGGCATCAGGCGAAGTTCAGAAGCAGAGCTTGCTTATTCCTCAGACGGTCGAGCTCTCCGCCGGGGAATTCATGCTGGTCGAGAAAATGTTGCCGACGTTGGACCGTCTGGGCTTTTTAGTGGAACCTTTCGGAGCCAGCGCTTACGCGATAACGGCGGTTCCTGCGCTATTGCCGGAAGGGGACTGTCGGCCGGTGGTTCGCCAGATGGTCGCGGAACTCGCCGAGGTCGAAAACTCCGAGAAATTGCGCCAGCATCTGGAAGAGCGGCTTGCTACGATCGCCTGCCACAGCGTCATCCGGGCGAATCGACAATTGGAAATGAACGAAATGCGCGCGCTGCTGCAGGATCTCGATCACGTGGATTTCGCCACCCAATGTCCACACGGCCGTCCGGTTCTGATCGCATTGAGTCGCGACGAACTTGAAAGAATGTTCAAGCGGGTCTGATCATTTCGGAACGCCATTCAATTCACATTCGTCATTCTTCCATCTTCGATGAAGCCCAAGCTTATTGTCATTCTCGGGCCCACGGCGGTGGGAAAGAGCGAAATCGCCCTGGAGCTGGCCGAGGAAATCGGCGGCGAAATTATCAACGCGGACTCTCAACAGGTCTATCGTCGCATGGACATCGGCACGGCAAAACCATCCGCGGCGGACCGAGAACGCGTCCCGCACCATCTCATTGATGTGGTCGATCCCGACGAAGAATTTAACGTCGCTACGTATCGGCGGTTGGCGATGAAATGCATCGATGATATTGAGGGGCGGGGTAGAAAAGCGATCGTTTGCGGTGGCACGGGTCTCTACATCAAAGCGCTGACCAAAGGATTGTTTGTCGGGCCGGCGCAAGCTCCGGACGTTCGGGAGGCGCTTCAAATGGAAATAAAAGAGCGCGGGCTTGGCTCTCTTTACCAGCGGCTCCAACAGGTCGATCCGCCGGCGACGTCCCGGGTCCATCCCCACGACCGGCAGCGAATCATGCGCGCGTTGGAGGTTTTTGAATCCACCGGCAAGCCCATGAGCCAATGGCAAAGAGAACACGACTTTAGCGATGAGCGATTTGCAAGCTTGAAAATCGGCTTGAACCGGTCGCGCGAGGAACTCTACGATCGAATCAACCGGCGCTGCGAGCAAATGGTCGACGGCGGTTTGCTCGATGAGGTAAGCAGCCTCATCGCCAACGGATACGGTCTCGACCTCAAGCCCATGCAAAGCGTCGGCTACCGTCACATGGGGCTCGTTCTTAAGGGTGCGATGTCGCTCCCGGAGGCGTTGTCGCTGATGAAACGGGATACCAGGCGGTTGGCCAAACGGCAGCTCACCTGGTTTCGACGTGACGAAGAGATTAATTGGTATCATCTGGATGCGGACCGAGGCAAAATCATGCCGGCGGCGGAGGAATTTGGCCACTAGCGCGGGAAATTTATTGCGGACGATTCCACCAAGATCGAGGTGACGCTTTCTTTTCCACCCGCCACCTCGCCCGATCATCCAGAGGCTTTGAGGCAATCAAAGACTTAGCTAAATTGCATGACGCAAACTTGTGGCCGACTGAAGCGCTAACAGCAGGGGAGTGGGTTTTCGATCAAATCGTAAACGCGGTCGAAGGTGACCTCATTGATCCGCGCCAGAATTTTGAATACGCGCGGCGGTTCGTTTTGAAGAAAGACCATGATGGCGGTCTCCACCGGTGGACAACCGGCCTTCACGCAAGGCACCTCCTTGATGACGATCGGCGCGTCAGGCGGAAACGTCAGGATTGTTTGAACCCAGTAGCGAATTTGATCCAAGGTAAGCGATGATACGTCCTGCATGCGGCCAAAGGGATCGATATCGGATGAGCTGCTGCCGTTGCCGGTTGAGAGGCAGTTCTTGAAACCTTCCGTAATTTGTTTTCCGTCTAAATCCCGACCGATGAATACAAGCCGATTAAGTCTCTCTTCTCCGTCCGCCCAGCGGCGTCCCGGACGCCCCTCAAAGAGGAGATGCACGCCCTGGAAGACAAATTGGTCTGGATCATTGCGCAGATTCAGAATCCCTTTCATGCGCATGATTTTGGGACCTGACTCCATGATTAAATCACGAAACCATTGGCTGACCTTGAGCCCGTCGAGGTCGCCCGGCGTGACGATGGAAACGGTGGCGATGTCTTCAGTGTGGCGGTGATCAGAGTCGTGGGCTTGCGCTTTATCTTCAAGAGCTAGACTCCGGAGATCTAAGATCTTGTCGATTTCGACGTCCGAATTTCTCGTCTGGTAGATGCGCGCCGCCCCATTCAGGACTTTGATCTTGTATTCGAGTTCCTGCAAATCCTCCGGGTTGATGAGATCCAGTTTGTTCAGCAGCACGAGATCGGCGAACGCAATCTGCTCGCGGGCCTCCCTGGAATGGTCAATTTGCTGCCAGACATGCTTGGAGTCCACGACCGTGACGACGCCGTTCAGTTGGAACTCGCTACGAATACGCTCGTCGATAAAAAAAGTCTGAACCACGGGCGCCGGATCGGCCAATCCGGTGGTTTCAATCATGAGGGTATCGAACTTGGACCGGTGTTCGAGAAGCTGAAACAGGCTCCGCAAAAGATCGCCGCGTACGGTGCAGCAGATGCAGCCGTTGCTCATCTCAACGATCTCTTGCTCCGACGAGATCAGTAGATGATGGTCGATGCCGACTTCGCCGAATTCGTTGACAATAACCGCGACCCGGCGGCCGTGGTCGGCAGTTAAAATGCGATTAAGCAGGGTGGTCTTACCTGCACCGAGAAAACCTGTCAAAACTGTGACGGGTACTCTCTGATCCTTGATTTCCGCCATGGACTTGAAATCCTTGTGAAGCTATTTTCTAAAAGTAACAATGTGACGTTACCCAGTCAACTTGCTTGAATAGGACGAAGTTCTCTTGGGAGCATAGGAGAGGCGGATGAAACTCAATGGAAAAGTAGCATTCGTAACTGGATTCGGATCGGGTTTGGGACAGGCTATTGCCGTGTTGTTCGCGAGCGAAGGTGCCGCCGTGGCCGGTACATCAAAAACCGAAGCCAAGGGACGCGAAACCGTCGAGATGATTGAGAGAGCCGGCGGAAAAGCATTTTTTCGCCCCGGGGACGTGGGAAATTTGACACAGATGAAAGCGTTGATCGAAGTGACGGTCAAGCACTTTGGCGGGATCGATATCGTCGTCAACAGCGCCGGCGTGAGGACCAACGGCAGCATTACGGATATCACGGAAGAGGATTGGGACCGAACGCTAGATGCCAATCTAAAGGGCGCGTTCGTCGTGTCACGGTTGGCGATTCCTGAGATGATCAAGCGCGGCGGCGGAGTGATTCTACATGTTGCGGCCCGATCGGGCATGCTCGGCCAGGCGGGTCGTGCGGCTTATTGCGCGTCGAAAGGAGGCTTGGTCAGGCTGACCGAAGCGATGGCTATGGACCACGCGAAGGACCGCATCAGGGTGAATTGCATTTGCCCGGGGCCGACTCGCACTCCGATGGTCGATACTTCCACTCCGGAAAAACTGGCTCGATACAGCACCAGGGTCCCGCTCGGACGCATCGGCGAGCCTGAAGATGTAGCCTACGCTGCCCTTTATTTGGCATCTGATGAGGCGTCCTTTGTCACGGCGGCAATTTTGCCGGTAGACGCCGGCATGCGTTTGACGGGCCCATGAACCGCTCAAGTATCTCAAGTTAGCGGTTAAGAATCCTCAAAGCGGTGAGCATAGCGACCAGCACTCTGAAAACGGGCCTTATGGGTCGGAGCTATTATGCGATGCTTAAAGAGGGCAGGCTAGACCCGTCGCAAGCGCCGGACGAAGCGTCCTGCGATCGCGTTTATCGCATCATCCAATTCATTAACCTGGAGAACTCGGCAGGCTAGATAGAAAACAATTGCTGCCGAAGCGACGGATGCGACGACTTGTATGAAGTGTAGCGCAGGGCCGTGGAGTGGCAGTGCCGTCACTCCTTCCGCTACCATCCACACCACGGATGCCATGGCGCCGGACGCGATGCCAACCCGCATGATCGTCCTGCCGAGGCGACGTCCTTCAAGCCGGCGTAATCGCTGGCGCATGAACAACGCCAGCAAGAGAAAATTCACCAACGCAACCGTTGAAGTAGAGAAGGCCAGCCCCACGTGTCCGAACCGCCCCACCAACAAAGAGTTCATCGCGTAATTGACCGCGATCGATCCGAGGCTGATGAGCATCGGCGTGCGTGCGTCATTCAAAGCATAGAACGCAGGCGAAAGTACCTTGACAGCGGCATAGCCGGCGAGACCGATGGAGTATGCGGCTAACGCATTCGCCGTCTGCACTGTGTCGAAACCAGTAAACTTCCCATGTTCGAACACGAGCGCCACAATCGGCCGGCCTAACACCGCCAGTCCGACTGCGGACGGAATACACAAGAGAAAAACCAGCGCCAACGAGTGCGCCAGAGTCTGACGAAACTCGGTATAGTTCGGATTCGCCGTGCTTCGTGACAATGGAGGCAACGTTGCGGTAGCGATGGCGACACCGAAGACGCCAATGGGGAATTGCATAAAACGAAACGCATAACTTAGCCATGACACGGGCCCATTGGTAACGGTGCCGGTTACTGGGTCGATGATCGCCGAAGCGAAGTTCGTGTTGACAAAAACATTGATCTGCACGGCGGCAGTGCCGATGATGGCGGGTCCCATGAGACGGATAATTTGGTGCACGCCAGGATCGCTAAAGCTGATCATGGGACGATAGCTGATGCCGCGTCGTCGCAGGCTCGGCCATTGAACGGCGAATTGTAAAAAGCCGCCGACCAGAGTGCCGTATGCCATGCCGGCGATGGGGCTGAGGCCGAGGGCCGGACCGAGCCAGAATCCAAGTAACAGCCCGCCAATGATCGAGCCGAGATTGAAAAACGCCGAAGCAAGCGCGGGAATGCCGAAAACGTTAAACGAGTTCAACATGCCCATGGCCTGAGCCGCGAGCGCGATGAGCAACAAAAAAGGAATCATGATGCGGGTCAGACTGATGGTGAGCTCGGCTTTGCCGGCGACGTCGAAAAAACCGGGAGCGAGCACCCTAACGATAGCCGGCGTGTATATCCACGCTAGGATTGAAAGGGCGATGATAAATAAAATGATCAACGTGGCGACGCGATTCCACAGCAGTATTGCCGTCTCTTTACCTTTGCTCTGCAGAGTCTGAGTAAAGGTGGTGACGAAAGCCGCCGAGAGCGCCCCTTCGGCGAAAAGGTCGCGGAGCAGATTGGGAATGCGAAAGGCCGTGAGAAAAGCATCGTATTGCATGCCTGCGCCAAAAAAAATCGCAAAGACCTGGTCACGCACCAAGCCCAGAACGCGGCTCGCCATCACGGCCACACTAACGATGCTGGCATTGCGCGCAACGTTGGGGGCCGTTTCGCGTTGGTCCGGTTCCATCTTCGGATCGAATTTCAAATGCTTACCTCGTAGCACAGATTCCACCGAGCATCAGTAGTGCTCCGCTGATCATGGAACTTGCATTCAACGACAGTGGCGCGGCGCACAAGAATGGTCGTATTTACTTGGTGCAAATAAGATCAGATAACACATCAGTTTTCGCTCCGCAGTGCGGCGAGTTAGAAAATATTCCGTCTAGCCGAGCCGCGCTCGAGCGCCGCCATCGCCCGTTTAAGGTCATCGGCTAAGGGGGCGGTCCAGATTCTCTTTTTACCGGCGTATTCGAGGGAGATTTTCGCGGCATGCAAAAACTGCCGCTTGAGAGCGTAGGCTTTGCGAAAAGTCCTGTTGAAAGTAAAGTCTCCGTACTGATCGTCCAACACCACCGGATAACCGAGTCTTGCGAAGTGGAGGCGGATCTGATGCATGCGACCGGTCTCAATGGTGACGCGGACGAGTGTCGTATCAGAGAATCTTTTTGCGATCCTGAATCGCGTTAAAGCGCGGACCGCTTTGCCTTCTCTCCCCGGCAAGGGAAAATCGATTCTCCCTTCGCTTTGCGGCAGACGCCCTACGACTAGAGCGAGATATTCTTTATCGACTCTTCCTTCCTCAAAGCGGCTCTCCAGTTCTTTGGCGGTCTGTTGGTCTTTGGCAACGACCAGAAGACCCGAGGTGTCTTGGTCGAGACGATGGACGAGTCTGGGCACCGCTCCCTCGCTCTGGTATCGCGCCTCCAAAATTCCGAGAAGAGTGTCGCGTTTGAGGATGTTTTTTCCCTCGTGGACCGCGAGTCCGGCCGGCTTGTCAAGGACTATCAGCTTCGCATCCTCGAAGATGGTCTGGGGCGCCGAGATGCCTTTTGTAGGTGCTTTTAGTGGTTTTTCAAACGGAACGTAAAGCTGCAGCCGGTCACCGGGGCGGACGACAGCGTCAGGCTTTGGTCTTTGCCCATTGAGTCGCACTCCGTTCTTACGAAACAGTTTTCTAACATAGCCGATTGGGAAGCGTTTTTTAAGAAAATTCTCGAGTTTCTTCGGACTTTCACCGCCTGGAACGACAATTTCTTCATTCACGCTTTACAGATAACGGCAAGGGACGCCTTGGGTCAAGGTAAAAATCGGCAATATTTGCAATTCCGTAGGAACTAAGATAGCTTACGCGAATGGCGTTAGTGCATGCCCATTGCGAGTATGCGCGCTTCGGTGAGGTTGTCATTGAGCCGTAAAGAGTCGGTCGATGCTCTCAGAAAAAAGATCGATCAAATTGATGCAAAAATAGTCGGATTTCTAAACGATCGGGCCACTCTTGCGCAGAGGATCGGCCACAACAAGAGGCTGAGCAACCAAGAAGTTTACGTCCCCAATCGCGAGCAGGAAATTCTCCACAGGGTCTCTCGGCTAAACCGCGGTCCGCTCTCCGAACCAGTAATTCGTTCTGTTTTTAGGGAAGTTATTGCCGCCTGTCGTTCCCTGGAGTCGCCGCTGAAAGTAGCATTCTTCGGCGCAGAGGCGACTTTTACTCACCTTGCCGCGCGGGAAAAATTTGGTGCCGCGATCACGTCCGTTCCGACGGCCAGCATCAGCGAGGTCTTTCAGGAAGTTAGGCAGGGCAGGGTCTCTTTCGGCGTGGTTCCCATTGAAAATTCCACCGAAGGCGTGGTTGCGTACACATTGGATTTGTTGGTGGATTCCGACTTAAAGATTTGTGCGGAGATTTTCTTGGTTATTCATCACAATCTGTTGTCGCGCAGCGGCCGCGCCGAGGATATTCGAAAGATCGTTTCGCATCCACAGGCATTGGCTCAATGCCGTGGCTGGCTGGGTCGCCATTTCCCGAACGTTTCGGTTGAGGAAGTGGCCAGCACCGCCCATGCTGCGAAAATGGCGGCGGAGGACGCAACGCTTGGCGCGATCTCCAGTAGTCTGGCGAAAGAAGTTTATGATCTCCAAGTCGTAGCCGGCAACATTGAAGATCAAAGCAATAATATTACGCGCTTTTTGGCTATCGGGGATAAGGATGCGGCGCCGAGCAAGAATGACAAAACTTCGTTGGTCTTTTCTGTGAGAGATCAGCCTGGGGTTCTTCATCGCATGCTTCAGCCTTTTGCCAGAAGCCGAATCAACCTGAGCAAGATCGAATCGCGTCCGATCAAGAACAAACCCTGGGAGTATATGTTTTTCCTCGACCTGAAGGGACATAAGGAAGAACCTCGGGTGAAAAGAGCGCTCAAAGATTTGGAGAGAAACTGCCTATTCCTGAAGATTCTAGGTTCTTATCCGAGTGGCAGATGAATATCGTCGATCAGGTGCCGGAACATATCCGTACGTTAGTGGCCTACGCGCCGGGAAAGCCCATCGAAGAGGTCGAACGCGAGTACGGCATCGCGAATTCCGTCAAGCTCGCGTCTAATGAAAATCCTCTCGGACCGTCGCCGAAGGCTGTCAGTACTATTAAGGAGCGGCTCGACCAGCTTCATCTCTATCCGGATGGCGATTGCTTTTATCTGAAGACCGGAGTGGCGAAGAAATTGGGAGTCGTGCCGGAACAGCTGATCTTTGGCAACGGCTCCAACGAGATCATCGAATTGGCAGTGAGAACGTTCATGCGCCCGGGCGATGAAGCGGTGATGGCGCAGCAGGCGTTTGTGGTCTATCAATTGGTCGTGCAAGCGGTGGGAGGTATAAGCCGGGCAGTTCCGCTGCGTGATTTTGTCCATGATCTCGACGCCATCGCGCGGGCGATCACACCAAAGACGCGCATCGTTTTTCTGGCCAATCCCAATAACCCAACGGGGACGATTTATCGCCGGGAGGCGTGGGAACGTTTTTTGCGGAAACTATCGCCGGAGATTCTCACCATCGTCGATGAAGCTTACTTTGAGTACGTCGAGGACACGGATTATCCGGACTCGTTGCGCTATCATCAAAGCGGCAAGACGCTTTTATCTCTCCGGACATTTTCCAAACTGTACGGACTTGCCGGCTTAAGGATCGGCTATGGCATCGGCTCCAACCAAGAAGTCATCGGCCTCATGCACCGAGTCCGCCAGCCGTTCAATGTCAACGCCGCAGCCCAATGGGGCGCTTTGGCCGCGCTGGGTGACAGTGACCACGTGCGCCGGAGTTTGGAGGTTAATCATGAGGGCATGGGATTTCTCACCCGGGAAGTTGCCAAGCTCGGCCTGGGACAGGTCCCGAGCTGCGCAAATTTCATCCTCATCCGTGTGGAAAATGGTGATGAGGTGTTCGAACAATTATTGCGGCAGGGAGTGATCGTGCGTCCCATGGGCGTGTATCAATTGCCACAGTACGTTCGGGTCACCGTTGGAACGATGGAAGAAAATCGGAAATTCATCGAAGCCTTAAGGAAAATAATCAAGGCATAATAATCGGGCAGGGGAGTCGGAGAGGAGTATTACTTAGTGGGATTTATTTTTCGGAAGATGGTAGTCGTTGGGGTCGGATTGATCGGCGGCTCGCTGGCCTTAGACGCTAAAAGACACCGCTTGGTTGAAGAAATCATCGGATTCGGCCGGAGCGAACAGAATCTGCGTTTCGCTAAGAAACATGGAATTGTTGACCGTTACCTTTTGGACGAAGGGGATACGCCGGAGGATACTGATTTCCTGCTGAGCGCGACACCGGTTCAAGCGGAGGTGTCAACCACCGCGAGGTTCTTGCCGGCGTTGCAACAAGGTTGCATCGTAAGTGACGTCGGCAGCGTGAAGGGCGAGATTGTTCGAGGAATGGAAAAGCTGCTCCCGCCGGGTATTCACTTTGTTGGCGCGCATCCCATCGCCGGCAGCGAACAGTGGGGCGCCGAAGCTGCCAAGACCGACTTATTTGTTCTTCATCGGTGCATTTTGACGCCGACACGGAAGACCGACGAACAAGCGTTGAAAAAGGTGGCGACGCTCTGGCGGCGCGTGGGTGCTCGCGTAGAGATGATGGATCCCGAGACGCACGATAAGATCCTTGGAGTTATCAGTCATTTGCCGCACGTGCTGGTCTACGCGCTGGTCAACTCGCTGGCGCGCACACAAGTGTCTGGGGTGGATTTAAAATCCTATTGCGCGGGAGGATTCAAGGATTTTACTCGGATTGCCTCGAGTCGTCCCGAGCTTTGGCGGGACATCTGCCTGATGAACCGAAAATCGATCGGGAAGACTTTGGGCGACTACATCAAGAATCTCGAACGGCTCAAGGGCTGGATCGAGAAGGGTAGGGGGGCGCTGCTCGAAAGAGAATTTGCCCGCGCCAATGAGATCAGAGGGCAGATACCCTAGTTTGCAAGACGTGAAACGGATTGCTGAAATCAAAAGGCCGTTGCGGGGTGAACTTACGGTGCCCGGTGATAAATCGATCGCTCATCGGGCGGTAATTTTAGCCAGCATCGCCGATGGCCGCAGCCGAATTTACAACCTTTCCGGGGGCGACGATAATTCGCGAACCGTGCGGGCCTTTCGGCAGATGGGAGTGGAGGTTTATCGCGAAGGCGAGGCCTTTTGTGTTGATGGTAGGGGCTGGGCGGGAATGGCGGCCCCGAGGGAGACCATAGATTGCGGCAACTCCGGAACGACCATGCGGCTGTTATCCGGCCTTTTGTCCGGGCGGCCGTTCATTAGTCAATTAGACGGAGATTGGTCTCTTCGTCAGAGACCGATGCAGCGGGTGATGGATCCATTAAGCCGCATGGGCGCAAAGATCGTCAGCAAGAACGGCAATAGCCTGGCACCCTTG
>VBKE01000524.1:4795-6562 GCA_005879605.1 Deltaproteobacteria bacterium | reverse complement strand
GTTAAAGCGCATATGCGGCCACGTTCTGAACTATCGAGGAGCCATGCTTTGATGCTGAGGTCCTACCATTTGGCCACCGGCCTTTTTCTTCTGTGCATAACTTGCGCGGCTGCACGAGCACAGATTCCTCAGTTTCACCCACCAGAACCCGGGGTAAACCTTGGCGATACGAGTTTTCTCGACGGGGTTGCGGGTCCGGGCTGGATGATGCAACAGATCGTGGATGCAAGTCACAGCACTCAGGAACAGTCGCTCCCCTGAAGGCCATGGCACGGCATTGATCATACAAGACCGCCAGTCGCGAGTTGGATGCGGCCCGGCATTTCGTCAGCGTTCAGTCCGCTGTCGGAGTGTTTTCCGCGGCGGCTAACAAAACTGAGACTCAAATCTCTCCCGTGTTCGGGGAGAGGATTCGACCGGCTATTTCAGCCGGTCGCTGATCTTTGTGACGCCGGCCTGGGCGCAGGCTTCGTCCTTGTCGCCGCCGGGTGCGCCAGCAACTGCAATGCCACCGATCGTTTCTTCGCCAGCCTTGATCGGCACGCCGCCCGCACCGGTGGCGAGTTGCGCGTCAAATTGGGCGGGATTGAAGGCGCCGGGCGTGGATATCCTCTTGGTGAAATCCGTGGTCGAGACTCGCATCCGCGCGGCCGTGTAGGCCTTGCGACGGGTTGACTCGGAACCCACACCCTGGGGGCCGTCTCTGACAATGACAATCTTTGCATTGCCGAGGCGGTCGGCCACCGTGACCGTCACGGCGTAACCCTGGGCCTTGCAGGCAGCGATGGCGGCCTGCGCGGCTTCCAGCGCGAGGTCGACGGTCAGCACCTTGAACGTTTCTGTCGGCACGGCGTCAGCCGCGAATGCATTGACACCAGTGAAAGCGGCGAACGCTGTCGCCGCCATGAGCGCACGAGATCGAATCATGACTATGCTCCTGACCGGAATGGACGGGTGTAAACGTTACCATCTCAAGCCGCCTTGGCAACCTTGCTGGGCCCCGCCGATCGGGCCCGCGCTTGGCCCTTGGCGGAAATCCAGGCTGCAACGGATAGGATTTTTAAACGACCTTTTCTATGGCCGGAGCTATAGCGCAGGACCGGCAGAGATGTCAATTCCCGTTTCTGGTTGATGAGAAACCCACTTTTGTGCCGGGCGGCTCGGCCGGAGAGCGGTCGGGAGGTGCGCGAAAGATTTCTTGTGGCGTCGCTCGCTCGAATTCAGGGCGAGCGGCGCCGTCGGCTTGCGTTGGCAAGCGGTTTTCGGCTGCTCAGATTATCTGGAATAGATCGACTCGACGCGGCGGGGCGCGGGTCGATAGGCCCAGATGGCTGCGATAACTTTGGATGTGATAAGAAACGAGTCTTTTGACGAAGACTCTCGATTGCTTTTACAAGCAATAGGTTAAAACCACGAAAGGCCTGCGTTACGCAAATGCAGGCCTTTCTCGTTGGTGAAGATGGTTGCGCGTAGTGATTAGAAAAACGCCAAAGTCCGCATCTCAATGCTCTCCCGCGGTGGGGCGTCCGGCGGACTTGTGGGATCGTCGAACGCACAATGGGCGGTCCAGCGGGCGCGGCCGTCTCTTTCCGACTCGAAGGTTTTGAACACGATCGCTTCATTGCGCTGCATGTTGGGGAAATAATACCAGACATGGTCGGGGTTGAAAGTCATGTGAGCGGTTTCGCCGACCCGATCCGGGTAAATCCGCGCGCTGGCGACTAGTTCCTTCGTTCCGATGCTGCGCGCATCGGCAATCGCCAGCGG
>VBKE01000524.1:0-4746 GCA_005879605.1 Deltaproteobacteria bacterium | reverse complement strand
TCGTCGGGGAGTAGATCGCGCACCCGCTGCGGCCCGGACCAGTCGGTGTAGTCATTATGGGCGTGGCGCACCGGTCCGCTGATCTGTTTCCCTTCACGAGTCGCCTCGTCGGCGGAGCGCAAGGTGTGATCGAAAACTAATACGCGCTTGGCGCCGGAGCTCTGTTTTACTAGCTCCTCGGTCTCTTTGTAGTACAGGGAACGAATTTCGTCTTCGTCATAAAAGTTTTTCATCTTGGTTTCATGATTGACGAAGATGAATCCTTCGCGCTCCAGGGACAATTGGTCGGCAATGGCACGACCGTTGTAGATCCTCATTTTGTGCCCATGGTATTTGCCTTTTTTCTGCTGGGCGGCCACCGATCGTCTCACGCCGCCGTAGCTGGCCGGTTTTTCGCTGTCCTCTTCAAGGTGGTGGATCAATGCTTCGATCGACTCTAACGATTGGTCAGTTCTTTCGCGTCGTGCCATGGTCATCTCCCTTTTAAGGTCGTGAGCTGCCCGTCAGGTAGCTCTTTTAAGAATAGGATTTTTAAACGACCTTTTCTATGGCTGGAGCTATAGCGCAGGACCGGCAGAGATGTCAATTCCCCGTTTGTGGTTGATGAGAAGCCCACTTTTGTGCCGGGCTGCTTCTTGTGGCGTCGCTCGCTCGAATTCAGGGCGAGCGGCGCCGTCGGCTTGCGTTGGCAAGCGGTTTTCGGCTGCTCAGATTATCTGGAATAGATCGACTCGACGCGCCGGCGCACGGGGCGGGGCGCGGGTCGGTAGGCCCAGATGGCTGAGGATTTTGATAATCACCGGCGGATCTTCAATCCCTGTCCTGAGCGCGTCGAAGGGGCGGCGATGATCTTCAAAGCGCCGCCGCAGTTGGGGCAGCGTTCGATGTCGATGTCGAAGACCCGTTTGAGCAGCCGGGCCCAGCTCATGCGCGGGGTTTCTCCCTGGGCAGAGGCGTGATCGGTCGGGGGCGCGGCGGCACGCTCTGCCGGAGCGGGAACGATTTGACGGCGCAACTTCGCGTTGGGCGCCAGCACGCCGTGGAAGCGGATCAGATGTAAACGCGGCCTAGGCACCAGCGCAGCCAGGCGCTCCATGAACTCCAGCGGCTCCAGTGGCGCAGCGCTTCCAGCGCTGCGAAAGAGCTTGCTAAGCAATGGGCTTTAGCCCCTGAGGTACGGCTAAAGCCGGTCAGGTTCGGCTCGTCTTGCAGGCCTGAAAGGCCTGCGCCACCCAACAGCCCGCAATTCGAGAAAAGCTCGTTCGGGACCTTCCTGCGCCTGCTGTTGCCCTGGCCATGGTGGCCGGATTGATCTACTTCAACTAAGCATCGGCCTCTCGCTTCATACCGGAAACGCTGTTGCCCCACTCCTTCCCCGACTTTGGCGAAGGGCGGGATTTTGATTTTCGTCCTAATAAGGACGCTGCCCCGGGCTTTCCCTGATGGCACGTATCCTAACGGCCGTGGCAGCCGTAATAGGAGGTGAAAGGCAAACAAGGACAAAAATCGAAAGGAAAACGTTATGAATATCGAAAATAAGACAGTCTTGATCACTGGCGCCAACCGCGGCATCGGCCGGGCGCTCGTCGATGAGGCCCTTATACGTGGAGCGAAGAGGGTATATGCCGGGACGCGCGGCGGCGCGTTGCAGGCGACTGACTCACGCGTCACGCCCGTGACGCTGGATGTCACTAACGCTTCGCAGATCCAGAAGGCTGCTGAGGAGGTCGAGACTCTCGACGTCCTTATTAACAATGCCGGCGTGGCTATTTACGACGATCTAAGCAATGCTGACGCCATCGAGCAGCATCTGGCGGTCAACTTCCTCGGAATGTTCAAAGTCACGCGCGCTTTCTTGCCGCTGTTGCGCCAGTCCAAAGGTGCGATCGTAAACAATCTGTCGTTGGTAGCTCTGGCCCCCTTGCCGGTGATACCCGGCTACTCCATTTCGAAAGCTGCCGCGTCTAACATGACGCAATCACTGCGGGCGCTGCTCGCGGGCCAGGGCGTAACGGTACACGGCGTCTTTCTCGGTCCGGTTGATACTGACATGAACCGCGGGTTCAACATTCCGAAGGCTTCGCCCGAGTCGGCGGCGCAGGGCATCTTCGACGGGCTGGAGAGAGGCGAAGAGGACATCTTCCCCGATCCCGCATCGCAGTCGATCGCGGAGGCCTGGCGCGCAGGCGCAGCCAAGGAACTTGAGCGTCAGTTTGCAGCTTTTGCGCCGCAAAGCGTTGCGGTTTGAACAACGTCTAACTAAGGACTGCCAGGACTTAGAAGTTCAGAGGAGCAACATATGTGCCCAGCATGCATCGCAAGCACAACAGTGATGGTCGCCGGAGTCGGATCCACGGGAGGGATTCTGGCGGTGTGCATCGGCAAGTTCAGAAAATTTTTCAGAGCGAGTGGTCTCGTTCTATTTGAGAAAACATTTCAGAAAAAATAAGGAGAAACGACATGGCAACAAGTAAAGCGATGAAGACACCCCCGATCGTGTCGCAACAGGAATGGGAGGCTGCGCACCAGCAGCTCCTCGTGAAGGAGAAGGCCTTTACCCGCTCTCGTGATGCGCTGGCCGCCGAGCGGCGACGGATGCCGTGGATGGCGGTGGAGAAGAAGTACGAGTTCGACGGGCCCAAGGGTAAGGTTAGCCTGCTCGATCTGTTCGAGGGCCGCAGGCAGTTGATCGTCTATCGCGCCTTCTTCGAGCCCGGGGTGTTCGGCTGGCCTGAGCACGCCTGCCGCGGTTGTTCCCTGGGCGCCGATCAGGTCTCGCGCCTGGCCCATCTGAACGCTCGCGACACTACCCTCGTCTACGCCTCACGCGCGCCGCAGGCGGACATCGTGCGCCTGAAGGCACGGATGGAGTGGGAGATGCCCTGGTACACCATCACCGACAGCTTCGACAAGGACTTCGGTGTTGATGAATGGCACGGCCACAACGTGTTCTTCCGCGACGGCGATCGGGTGTTCCGCACATACTTCATCAACAACCGCGGCGACGAGGCGATGGGGACCATCTGGAGCTACCTCGACATCACGCCACTCGGCCGTCAGGAGACCTGGGAGGACTCGCCAGAGGGTTACCCTCAGACCCCGCCGTACAAATGGTGGAACTGGCACGACAACTACGACGCCGAGTCAACGCCTGACCAGAAGTGGGTCGAGGTGTCCGACGCTGGAGAAGCCGCCTTCCGAAAGCGCGACGCAGAGGAGAAAGCGAGCTAAAGAAGGACGAAGGGCAAACCACTTTGTCGCCTTCGAACAGCCGGCTCCTTTCGCGTAGGGGCTGCGCGACGGTTGTCCTGATTCCCGTCGATGACAAGCTGGCGGGTAGCGGCGAAATGAAGTAGTGTCTCTCGCGTTTGCAATATCAGAAGCGGATGGAGGAGTGATGGACTCGGCTCACTACGTAGACGGCTCCGGCGCAGTGGACGCACGCTATCTGGCGTTTCTGGAGACCGTCTCCACGCTTCGGCCGAGTTTGCACCGGTACTGTGCGCGCATGACGGGTTCGGTCATGGACGGCGAAGATGTCGTGCAAGAGGCATTGATCGAGGCTTATCGCAAGCTGGACCAGTTCGACGACAGCCGTCCCCTGAAGCCGTGGCTGTTTCGCATCGCTCACAATCGCTGCATTGATTTTCTTCGGCGTAAGGGAGTCAGGGACGAAGCCGAGGCGGCTGCGCCTGTACCGGAAGCGGTTTCGCCAACTGAGCCGGCCACATTAGGGATCGGCAAAGCTGTTGAGCAACTCGTCGCGACTCTGCCTCCTAAGGAACGCGCATGCGTGCTCCTGAAGGACGTCTTTGACTACTCGCTCGAAGAGATTGCGGAACTGGTCGATTCCACTGTTGGCGGCGTGAAGGCAGCGCTCAACCGCGGCCGCGCGAAATTGGCTTCATCGCCAGCGCCGTCCCACCCGACTCGAAGCGCAGACCCTGAGTTGGTGCGAATTATGCAGCTATACGTGGACCGCTTTAATCGCCGCGATTGGGACGGAGTGCGCGAGCTGATCAGCGCCGATGCCCGGCTCAACGTTGCGGATCGATTTGCTGGCGAGTTTGGAGATGCGCCTTACTTCTTCAATTACGACAATTGGCCGTGGCCGTGGAGATTGGCGTTGGGTGAAGTGGATGGCGAACCGGTGCTCATCATTCTTCAGCGTGGGGCGGACACATGGACGTCTTACTCAGCCATTCGCATGAACGTAGCCGGACAGAAGATCGAGGGGATCATGGACTACATTCATTGCCCATGGCTGATTCAGGCAGCTGAGTCTGTGTCGGTTGCGGGAATCAGCTAGAGTTCGTTCGGGACTTTTCTCTGGGGCGCCCCATTTCTAGCGTCGCGAGAAGTGGGGATTTTCATTCGTTCTGCAATCTTTCTGCGCTTCGACGAGCGGCTTCTTTCTATAGCTAATTTCTTCTTTCATCCCGCGCCCCCACTACGGATAGGATTTTTAAACGGCTTTTTTCTATGGTCGGAGCCATATCGCAGGACCGGCAGAGATGTCAATTCCCGTTTCTGGTTGATGAGAAACCCGCTTTTGTGCCGGGCGGCTCGGCCGGAGAGCGGTCGGGAGGTGCGCGAAAGGTTTCTTGTGGCGCCGCTCGCTCGAATTCAGGGCGAGCGGCGCCATCGGCTTGCGTTGGCAAGCGGTTTTCGGCTGCTCAGATTATGTGGAATAGATCGACCCGACACGCCGGCGCACGCGGCGGGGCGCGGGATGGCAGGCCCAGA
>VBKE01000266.1 GCA_005879605.1 Deltaproteobacteria bacterium | reverse complement strand
CATACCAAAAACCGCCGGCAACTCAATTCAGAGCGCTCTGCGCGATTATTCGGAGGATCAACTCGTTGCTTTGCGTAAGGAGCAGGACGGCATCGAACGTTTTGGGTTGCGCAATCCAAAGTACAACATCAAGAAACACTCTACGCTTGCCGAATATCGCGATGCCCTCGGAAACGCGCAGTTCGGCAATCTTTATAAATTCACTTGTGTGCGAAATCCGTGGGACCGGATGGTCTCGTATTACTTCACGCCTACGCAAAGTCCGGAAATTTGGGACCGGAAGAAATTTCGCCGGATCGTTTCTAAAGCAGTATCGGTTGCAGACTATTTGCGGCTGGATCAGGACGAACAGGATCCGTTCGCCAATGTCGATTACACCATGCGCTTCGAGAATTTGGCCGATGATTTTCGCACCGTCTGCGAGACACTCGGCATTTCGCCGGGAGCGCTCCCACGATACAACCGCTCCAGCCGCGAACATTATTCGAAATATTACGATGATGAACTTCGCGAACTCGTACACACGCGGTTCGCTGCGGAGATCGAACGCTTCGGTTATGCTTTCGAAAAGCGATAAGACCTACAGTTTTCCGAGCGTCACGTATTCACCAGTCGGCTGCTGAAACCATTCTGGCAGCTCGATGCCGGCCTCTACCATGCTCTCGTAACAGTTTTGCGTGATATCGCCCCGCCTGGTGCTCTCTCCGAACACTGCATAATTTTTCTCGGTCACAAAGAGCCGGTGCTCGGGCAGCTTTGGCACTTCGTCTTTCAGGTCGTCCATCGCTTTCGCGCTGGGAATGTGATCTGGCAGATGCGTGAACAGGTGCCGGAGCACTTTAGCGCGCAGGATCTGATGAATCCATATTTGCGACCAGGTCTTTCGCTCGAGGTAAACGTCGCCAAACAGGTTCTTAGTTTTGTGAGGGTGAAGAGTGAACCACGGGTTGCTCAATGTCGCCCTGCATCTACAGAATAAAAAGCCATCTACATTTGGCGAGCGCATGGCGTGAGAAATGAGAGTGGCGACCCTGTCCGTGGGAAGTTCAATCGGGTATTTGTCGTCCACACACCAGTAAATCCACTCCTCGTCATCAATCTCTGTCAACAGGTGCAGGATGGTCCCCTTAATATCCGAAGGGGAAGGGATATACTTGATTCGCTTTGTGTCAGTCCCGCCAAGCTCCTGATAAGGAACGTGGAAGATAAAGGGGTGATCCGGCCAGAGCCTGTCGTACTGATAAATGAGATGGCGGGTGATCGCTCGATACCGATCACACGTGAGCAGGATGGCCTTTATTTTATTGGGAAAACTCATAACCGAAGCGCTCAATATCCACTCTGAACTTGTTTGCAATCACGTCGCGTGTTCGTGAATTGTAATACTCAGTGTAGTGGCGCTCGCGAGGGTTGGCGCGGCGATGCGGCAACTTTTCGCTCAAACCGAGCTTCTGCGCGACGAAAGCCCAGTCCTCGTCGAGTCGTTCAAATTTTCCGATGAAATCGGCCAACACATTTCCGTTGGGATCGACAAACCAGTCCAATTGATAGCGATGTGGAGAGGAGTGCACGCAGGTGGCGCTGCTGTACTCGATCCAATCGACAAATTGTTCGAAGGTCATCTCGTTCCTGAGCTGTAGCGCTTCTGTGCGCTCATACAGCGAGACAACGCGGTCCCACGGATTGCGAACAAAGCCGAACTTGAAGTACGTCTCGAATTGTTTGCGCCCGATTTCTCTCCGGCGCTCTTCCGGCAGCAACAAATACAGAGCCGCCAGAATTCGATTTTTTCTTCCGCCATAGCGTGTCCAATACGTCTCCATCTGTTTTTTGATCTGCCATAAGTTAAGATGCGGTTTCCAAGCTTTGCCCAAAATGGCCCTCACGCTGGTCGAGCCCGTCTTCGGTACCTCAACAAAAATGCATTTGTGTTGATGCGAGATCATCTCCTGGGCGATGGAGTATGGGAGTAGTGGAGTGATGAAGCGATGGGTCGGCCGGGACTCGAACCCGGAACCAACGCCTTAAAAGGGCGCTGCTCTACCGATTGAGCTACCGACCCGCGCCGGAAACGTTTTGTAATCCAGATCAGGCGCCGTCGCAAGATTGTAGCCGCGTCTCTGCGAGACGCGCGGACGCAGCCCGCAGGGCCGCGGCTACAGCAACGTCGGACGCGTCGATCCGCATAGCTCGCCATTGATTTGCGTTTATTCGTGTCCACCTGTCACGCCGTAGCCTCGCGCGAAGGCGGATTCGTGGTTAAAGTCGTGAGCAGATCGCGCAGCGAATTTCGTGGTCGATTTAATTGAAACACCAACAGACCAGCCGTGCTCGCTGCCTCCCAGTCGCGTTGCGAATCGTCGCCGACATGTAGGACCTCGTTCCGTTTCACACCTATTAGCCCGACTGCGCGCCGATAAATTTCTGGGTCGGGTTTGTCTGCGCCTATCTCGCTGGAAATGAAAATGTGCCTGAAGAACTTCGAAATGCTGAGGTGCTCCAGAATAAACCGCAAGCGCCCGTCGAAGTTTGAAATCACGGCGAGTTGAAACCGCGGTTGCAATTCTCTCAAGACGTCGGGCACTTCCGGGTAAACCGCCCAAACACCTGCTTCGGCAAAATGTTCGTAAGCGATCTCGAAGAAATTGTCGTGATCGAGCTCGCTCAGTGAAGGCGCGACCTGATCGAGAACAAGATCGACAAGTTCGCGCCACCAGCCTTTGTCGTCGTTTTCACGCGGCCCGTCGATGGCGGCGCGCTGTGGCATTTGCTGCCAGGCTGAATAAAACGCTCGGTCGAGCTGATCCGGATCGAGCGCCAAGCCCACTTCGTTGGCTACCAGCGCATAGTGGCGGCCGACCGTTCCGTCCAAATAAAACAGTGTTCCGACTGCATCAAAAAAGATAGCTTTTACCGAAGCCTGTTTGTTTGTTGTCGCCATGAATGCACTAGCTCGATGGAAGATTCTTTTGGCGCTGATTGCAACCTTTGCCGCAGGCGCACTGACGGGTGGTTTTCTCGCCGGCCGCGCGAGCCGGGATGCGGTGCGTCGCGCTGAACAACCGCGCCAGCCGTCTGCTCTGACAGCGGATCAATTGCAGAGGCAGCTCCATTTGAAGCAGGAACAGACAGACAAGATCAAGTCGCTCCTGACGCAAATGGACAACGAGTTGAACAACCTGCGCTCACTCGACGTGCGCGAGACCGATGGGATCTTCTCTCGCGCAAAGGATCGAATGGATCCGATCCTTGCGCCGGATCAGCGGCCGCGATTGCAAGAAATCCTCGACGAGCACAGGCGCCGTTTCGAGGAAAGCCCATGCGTTCCGCAGAGGCCGGATTGAGCCGCGATTTTGCTTTGCAAAATTGGTTGATGCGCGTTGTATCGGCGCTGGCAATGAGCGCGGTCGACGAGGAGCTGGCCGTCCCGAAGTGGACGCAATCAACGGGCGAAGAGCTAGCGAACACAATCAGCCATGGAATCGGACTCATCGGTGCGATGATCGGCACGCCAATTCTTCTGCTGGCAGCATTTCACCATGGCAGCATCTCTTTTCTTATTGGCACAGTCGTTTTTACTGTCACCATGTTGGTGCTGTACCTAGGATCGTTGCTGTATCATGCCTGGCCGCAGACGCCTGCAAAGTCTATCCTGCAAGTGCTGGATCACTCCGCGATTTTTTTGCTAATCGCAGGAACATACACTCCGTTTGCCCTGGGTCCGCTTCGTGGAGTGTGGGGTTGGATCATGCTGGGACTTATCTGGGCATTGGCCGCCTTAGGTGTATTGGTCAAGGCGACGCACGGCACTGCGCGCCACAAGAGATTTGCGATGGCTCTTTATCTGGGAATGGGCTGGCTGGCTCTCATTTTTATCCGGCCGCTTGCGCTCGCGGTTCCGCTTTCCGTGCTGCTCTGGCTTCTTGCCGGTGGAATCGCTTACACGACAGGCGTGTTGTTTTACGTGAACAGACGTCTGCGCTACGCACATTTTGTCTGGCATCTGTTTGTCCTCGCCGGCACCGGCTGTCACTTTGCGGCCGTGTTTGTGTGCGCTGCTTAATTTATGCAGTCCGGAACTTCCAGCGCACAATCAGCCAAAAGAGAATGGCGGTGAGCAAAGGAACCAGCAGCCAAGACAGGATCGATGGGATGCACCAAAGCGCAAATAACGCGGTGTCTGCAGGTCGTGGTGATGAGATCGGAACATCCAACCCGAGTTGATCGCGCAACATTCCGACTGTGATATCGTTAAGCCGCGATTCATCGAAGCCACTCTTATATAAATTTGTCTCGACGTGGCGCCCGCGCAGAAAGGCGCGAAAAAGTCTCTTCGGTGCAATGACAAGCCCGGCACCGAACGCTCCCAGATTCAGAATCCAAGCAGCATAATACTGCGAGCAGCCGCTGGCAATTTCCCACGCGGCAATTTCCGCTTCGCCTGGCCAATCGGTTTCGTAACCGGCTACGATGTGATGCAAATCGTGCAAACGTGCCGCCTCCACGCGCGACGGCCAGTTGGGAAAATAAAAGGGAATTGGTTTGGTCTCGACCCGCACCCAACGATCGCGATAGCCGCCTTCCGGTCCGAGTTTCGCGTCGCTAAAAAACGAGGTACGCGCTTCCCCCAAGGAAAGTCCGTCAGGATAGTGAGCCATGTTAGTGGACAATTTACTCGCCGAAGCGCTAATTAGCAGCGGGATGTTACCGGTTGAGCACAATGATCCAGTCAACGCCAGAATTCTCGCGATTTCTGAGGACAAGATCGAAGGATTCGTGCGCGAGCCATTCGAAGAGATTGCGAACCGCTCAGGTGTAGCTGTCGATGTAGTTCTAGCGCGGATCGCCGCCATGTTGCGCTCAGGAACGATCCGGCGCGTCCGTCAAACTTTGCTTGCGACGAATCTGGCTGAGGGCGCGCTGGTGGCGTGGAAAGTTCCGGAGCACAAAATCGACGGTGCGTTCGACTGGATGTTTCAGCGCGATCCTTTTTCGGGTCACGTGGTGCTGCGCTCTACCGATACTCTCAGCGCTGGATCGGACTATAAACTTTGGACGACTGTCAAGGTTCCTCAGGGATTTTCACTGCAAGCGCATTGCGAATTGCTGACAGAAAAAGTCGGCGCGGAGCGTTTTCGCCTCATGCCCGCAAAAGGAATTTTCACTCTCGGAGTTGGCCATGTTCGCCGGAAAACGATCGAGCCGGGCAGTAAGGCGGATCAGCCGGCAAGAATGATTCCGGTGCAGATTGTCGATCTTAGCGATCACGAGTGGGATGTCCTGCTTGCGCTTAAGCGCGAATTCACTCCGGAACAGATCAGGCCGTCGCCTTGGGTTGCTCGCGCGAACGAAGCCGGCGTATCACTGGAAGAATTCTATCGCGTGGCCGAAGAACTGAACGCGCGAAAGATTGTCGGGCGTTTTTCAACTTTTCTCGAGCATGTGAAACCATCGGCTGGCGGTTTGCGTGTCACGCGATTCAACGCGCTGTTTCATTGGGCAGTGCCGCCCGGCCGTGAAATTGAAGCAGGCGGCGAGGTCGGCTGTCACCATATCCTAACGCATTGCTACTGGCGCGAAGCGGGCCCGGAATTCAAGAACGTCAACATCATGGCTGTGGCGCACGGCACTGATAAACAACTGCTCCTCGATCACAAGGCCGCCATTGATCAGCATCTCCGGTTGAGCGGACTCCCGGTTTCGTACACAAACGTTTTCTGGGGCGGACGCAGCGAGATCAAGCCATCGGAGATTTCGCCGCACGTTTATCGGGAATGGTTACGGACGGTACAAAGTTAAAAGAGTTACAAAGTCACAACGCTGCAAACGCGCGCGACGAAGCTCTTAGCTTTTTAACTTTGTAACCCTGTGATTTCTTTACCGAACTGTTCGCGATAAGTCCGATCCAACGTTCGCAACACCACGGCCGCTAATTTTTGCCGATCAACTGGTCTTCCCAGAGCCATGGCAAGCGAGATCGCGCGGCTTTGCAGTTCTGGTGGGAAATCTTCCACCGACTGGTTCACGTTAATTCCGATTCCCACAACAGCCAGGTGCGGTGCCTTCTCTTGAGCGCGCATCTCCACCAGCACGCCGGCTACTTTGCGCCCGCGAACCTGAACGTCGTTAGGCAACTTAATCTTAGGCTCGAGAGAAAACTCGGTTCGAATCATGTCTGAAATCGCTTGGATCGACCAAATCGTGAGCCGGCCGGAATCGCCCATCGGAATTTCAGGTCGTAAAAGGATTGAAAACCAAAGCCCTTTGCCTGCGGCCGATTCCCACCGGTTGCCACGCTGACCACGCCCGGCGATTTGATGTTCGGCGAACAGAACCAGACCTTCGTTTGAATTTGCCGTCGCGATCTGCAAAATCGCGTCGTTTGTCGAGCCAGTTTGCTCGAGGACAATAATCTGCCAGCCGATCGCGGCCCCGGAGAACTGGGCTTCCAGTTCACCGGCGACCAGTCGATCCAATATCTCAACCGGGAACATGCGTCATTTCCAGCCCGATATCGATCGCGGGCGCGGCGTTCGTTAGCGCGCCAATGGAAATGTAATCGACTCCCGTAGCTGCCACGCGCTTCACGTTTTTCAACGTGATGCCGCCGCTTGCTTCGAACTTGAGATTGTTCCTTCTCAGCGCCAAAGCTTCCCGAATTTGCGCGGGTGTCATGTTGTCGAGGAGGATAACGTCTATCCCGTCCAGCTCGACAAAAGCGCGCGCTTGTTCAAGGTCCTCAGCCTCGACTTCAATGCGGATGTTTGGCCGCTCTTGGCGAAGACGACGAATTCGATCAGCAAAACTGGAAAGCCCTCCGAGGGCAGCAAGATGGTTGTCTTTTATGAGCACCATGTCGTACAAGCCAAAACGATGATTAACGCCACCCCCAGCCACTACTGCAGCCTTTTCCAATGCGCGTAGCCCAGGGGTGGTTTTGCGCGTGTCCAGTATCTTGGCCGAATGGTTCCCAATAGCGTTAACAAATTCGCGCGTGAGGGTTGCGATGCCGCAGAGACGTTGCAAAAAATTCAGCGCGACGCGTTCGGCCTTCAGAATCGAACGGGCCAGGCCACGCACTTCGATAATGACGTCACCATCTGCAACTTCATCGCCATCGTGGCGACTAATCTGGATATCCGTCGCAGGATCGACCTGCCGGAAAACTTCCGCAGCTGCTCCGGTGCCGGCTACAATGGCTTTTTCACGGGCAATGATGCGTCCGGTTGCGTGCAATGTTTCTGGCACGAAAAAGTCGGTCGTCACATCGCTGTCCCCGATATCTTCTTTAAGGGCAGCGGCGACCGGATCGTAGCGTTTTGGCTTCATGAGCGCAGGGGCAGTACCCACGATAAGTGCGAAATGCGAGCGGGTCTATTCGATACCGGCGTCTCAAACGTCTGGGTCGTGCTGGGCAAGTCCGTGGTGCGCGAAGGCGCATACAGGGAGACTGAACTGGCCATCCGCCGGCCGTTTGTCTCCAATCAGACAAAAAAAGATTCGGGCAGCGCACGCTAAGGAGAAACAACGAATCTGAAAAATCGTGCTACCACCCGAATCGCCTTAACCTATTACTTTTGACAGTCGGTTGCGGACTTTGTTCGAATTTTTTACGAAAAATTCGTGTCTGATGCTAGTTCCTGACGTTAAGGATATTAGCAATTCTCCGGCCGAGTCTCCGGAGCGTTCGCTATTGTCTAGAAAACCACTGACGGCAGGGGTTTTACTGCAGAAGCATACCCTGTGTGCGAGCGGCAGCCCGCTGGCCTTCGTCGCGCACCTCCTGAAGCAGCGATTTGAATTCGCAGCGTTCCAGTGCCGCGATCAGGGCAGGGTAATCCGGCTCAATTCGAAGCTGATCAATCGGGACAGGCAATTCGAGACGACAATCCAGATCGACCATTTTTCGGTTTTGCAAAATTTGCTCGCGAGCATTTGCGAGCTTCTCCCGGGTTCGCGCACTTTTCACCTTGTCGATGTTGTTCAGCAAGGGTTCCAACCCACCGAACTCGCGAATCAACGCCGCGGCGGTTTTGCGGCCCAGGCCGACCCCGGGGATGTTATCGACTGAATCGCCTGTCAACGCGAGCACATCGCCGATAAGGCTGGGCGTAACCTCCCATTTTGCAGTGACCTGGTCTTCGCTCAGCAAGGCGAATGCATCCTTGGGCGACGCGAGATCCGCTTTGGCTGTGGTATAGACTTTCACACAAGGCCCGACCAGTTGATATAGGTCTTTGTCGTTGGTTGCGAGCACAACTTCCATCCCGGCCCGCTCGCACGCGGCGATGGCATAACAGCCCATCAGGTCATCGGCCTCGGTATCCGGGAGGGAAATATTTCGGAAGCCCAGCAAAGGTGTGAGTTTCTGGATAAACTCGAGCTGCGGAATCATGGGCTTGGGCATCTCTTTGCGCGTCTCCTTGTACGCGGGTTGCAATTCCACTCGCTTCTGCGGCACGCCTTCGTCCCATACGACTGCGCCTAAATCGGGTTGCAAATGTTTCAGCATTAGCCGGAGCGTTTTCGTAAAGCCGAAAATCGCGTTGGTCGGTTCGCCGCGCGAATTGGAGAGAGTCGGGATAGCGAAAAACGAACGGTAAACGTAGTAATGACCGTCGATAAGCAGCAGTTTCATTGAAAAAGGCTGATGCTGGATTCTCAATGCATGATGCTGGATGATCAAGACATGACCGAAGAATGGATCGTGCGCGTGCAGGGAAAGGAATATGGGCCGGCGGATATCGACACGTTGCGTGAATGGAAGAGAGAGGGGCGGCTCCTTCCTGAAAACGAAGCCCGAAACAAGGGTGCCGACCTTTGGAGCACAGCGGCAGCGATTCCGGGATTGTTTGATGTTGGGGCGCTTGCGGCGGCCAGCGCCCCGCGGCCGACACAGCCGCCGCTACAAACGCAACATCGCAGCTTCGGCCAGATTTTGGCTGAGACATTTCAGATTTACCGCAAAGGCTTTTTTCAATTTCTTGGGCTTACCCTGCTGGTGTTGTTGCCGTCGGTATGCAGTCAGTTAACGACCGCATTAATGCAAACCGCGCGGGGTTCGGATGGCGATTTGCGCGTCCTCGCTGGTGGTAGCTTCGCCTTTTTAATGTTCGTCCTCTCGATGGTGATGTGGCCGGTCTATGTCGCGGGCATCCAAATTATCACTGCTGAGATTGCGGCCGGACGCCGCCCGGGTTTGGTCGCTGCGCTAAATGAAGCTGTCAGATTCTGGCCGCGCGTTGCTGCGCTGTGCGTCTTCGTGTTTGGCGTTTTCGCCTTGCTCACGCTATTTGGGTTCGGAATAGCCCTCGTGGTTGCGGCTGGCGCGTCTTCGGTATTGTTGATCTTTTTCGCGCTGGGTTTGCTCATCCTGCAAGTTTGGATGTTCGGCCGTTTCTTCGTCAACGTTCTGTTCTGGCAGCAGTTTGCGGTTCTCGAAAACGCCGAATTCATCGATTCGTTGCGTGATAGTAGAAATCTCGCGCGCAGCGGACGGGATCTTCCGTGGTTTGAACGGCCGTTGTGGCGCGGTGCGTTCATCGCGTCCCTCTGGTTCGCATTTGTTCTGGCGATCACGCTCGTTCCCCAGTGGACGACCCTGCATCACTATTTTAATCAATTGGCGACCACACAGGATCCCCAGACGCTCCTACAACAACTGACTGAAGCCCAGCAAGCTCAGGGCTTTGATATTTCCAGTTTCGCGCTGGTCATTCTACGAAAAATTCTCCAACCGTTGCTCGGCATCGCGTTTGTGCTGCTTTATCTCGACAGTAAGATTCACCTCGAGCGATAGCTATTCACTCCAAAGGCGAACCGATCGATGGCTGAAGACCGTGATCTTGCGCGGCGGATGCTTACATGTGGAAGCAATTGTATTCGCTGGCAAAGGCTACGCGGTTTGCCAGAAATTCAGAGATGGTGATTGTAGTTGCGATTGCACTAATGGCGGCGAGCTCAAGAGCAGGGACTGCGCGCAGCAGGCGATGCAAGCCGTAAACATAAAGCATCGCAAATGGAATCATCGCACCGCCGAGCAGGCGGCCTTGGAAAAAGTAGGGCCGCTCCCGCGAGGGGTTGATGCACTGGCCGAAATCAAATTGAAGCGAAAGAAAAGCGAGAAACACGATTGTAGCGATAACACAGGCAACGGCGATCCAAAGCACGCGGCGCTGCATTTCGGTGAGATTGTTGGTTCGTGTTCGCAAAACCGAAGCTATCGTAATGAGAATCAGCCCAAGCGAGGAAAAGACGTAAAAGAAGTCCATTCCCTTTGAGCCGATGGTGTGCGCGTGCCACATGAATTCGCCGCGCCAGAAGCTCGCAATTAATTCAGAAAGGAACGTCCACATCCCAGAGAGAGTAAAAATTGGATGCGACCACCAGTCCGAGAATGGTCTCGCTGTCCACCCGAGCAATTGCGCCTTTGAGGCGGCACCGGTGAAGTCGCCGAAATGGGATTTCATCCAGGACATCCACGCCATGATTGGAATTGCAGCACAAGCGACGAGTGCGCCGAGAGCAGGTATCGCGGCGCGCAATGTCTTGGATCGAGCTTGTGCGAAGCACGACCATGCGATTACACCCACGGCGACAAGAATAAGAGGTAAGTTGCTGAGCTTTGTGAGATAGCTAGCGGCAGTCGACAAACCGGTCGCAACCCCAAGCACGATACTGCGTTGGTCCTCGCGGACCCAGCCAAGCAGACAGATGAACGTCACCCCGAAGCAAATCGGCGAGAGGACGTCGTTGTCGATCCCGTAAAACGCGTCTTGAGGTATTGACGCGACCAGAAGGGGGATGCCGAGTCGCAACCCAACTTGATCTAGAAAAATAATTCGCGCTGTCACGTACGCGAGCCACACCAGCGTGACCACTAAAACGACGTTAAGAAAGCGAACCCAATAGAGCGCATAACCGCCTTTGACGCCGATCAATTGCCCGATGTGAAACCAGGCGGCCGCCGCGACGTAATAAAGCGGTGGTTGCGAGCATTCCTGATTGGGCGTGCGACTCCATATCTCTTCGATCCTGGCAATCGTCGGCGCGACTTCTTCGGCCCGATGCTTCCACATTGGTCCATAGTAGCCGCCTTCAAAATGTTCGGGCGGCGAAAGAAATTCCGGCGAAGCATATCGTGAGAGGTACGAGAGCGTTGCCGGCGAGATCAGTTCAGCGCTCCGCGGCACATCGCCGTAAGCGTACTTGATTACCAGATCGAAATGGCGCCGTTCATCTACGTTGTTGAAAAACGGAAACGCCGCGGAAAAGACCAGCACACGTACAGCGGCGAAACAACAAAAAATCATTACCCACCACAAGTCGCGGCGAGGAACTCCGGATCGCGCCATGAAAATCCGCGCCTGCTAGTTTGTCTGCCAGCTCCGCGGGACAAGCGGCGCAATCGCAGTGAAGTAACGGCTGGTATAAAACAGATAGCCGATGAAGGAAAGGAGCTGAGCGCTAATCAACCAAATGTGACCGGCACGAGCGACGAACAAATCAGGCCAGCGCCAAATGGCGAGCGTAGAGACGAGATTGAGGACAAGAAGCAGGGGAACGAGCAGACGAATATTGAGCAACTGATCGGACCTGGCGCGGGCGTAAAGGGCGCGTTCGGAATCGTCGCGTGACTCGGCGATGCGCGCGTGAATCAGCCGCATATCGTAAATAAACAGCAGCCAAACAATGCCTGCGTAAGCGGCGCTTAGTTGAAACCACGCGAGAGGACTATCGAGCCGACTGAAAAGAATCGCTTCGCCCAGCGCGCAAGCGATGTAGAAAAAGTTGTGGCCAAACTCCAGTGGCCACTTGATCAATG
>VBKE01000523.1 GCA_005879605.1 Deltaproteobacteria bacterium | reverse complement strand
AGCATCTGAAAAAGTGGTTTCATGGTTCGACACGCTCACCACGAACGGAAATTAGTTAGCTATGATTTCAAGCGTTCCGCCGTTCGTCCTGAGCTGTTCGAAGGATAACGGCGGGCTTTTCAGCAGCCGACTAGTCTAGCTAGTTTCTGTCGCGAAACTCACAACACCTTGTGAAATTGAGAAAATTTCATTTTCTAGTTGACATGTATGTGTGATATGTGGCACACATAGCACATGCCATCCAAAACTGAGACTCCCGCCGATGTCGAGCAGTGGTTCCGAAAACAGGCCGCCGGCCTCTGGCCCGCCGCGCTCGGTTCGTTAAGCTTGAGGCGAAGCCCCTGTGTGCGCGAGCATTGCTCAGCCTGTCGCAGTGGGGAACAGCACCCGAGTTATGTCCTTTACGGACGGCTTAAAGGGCAGCGCTTCGCCCTTTACATCCCCGACGAACTGGTCCCGGAGGTACAGCGCAGTCTCGACAACGGTCGTGCCCTTCAGGAGATGCTGTATCAGACCGCCCTTCGATATACCAAAGCCCTGAAGCACCAAAAGGCCAGAACCATTCAAAAGGTCAAAAAATGACACGAATCGCAGACCCCCAGATCAACTTCGCCGATATCGAGTTTCTCATCCAAGGCATTGATCTCGACCCGATTCTCAAGAGGATTTCCGATTTCCTCGATCATCAGCCCAAGATCATGGAGCGGGTCCGCCAAGATCTTCAGCGAGGTCTGAAAAAGCCTGACACGGGCCGCACGGCCATGACCCCGGCGCAGGTGCTTCGGTCGCTGATCCTGATGCGGGTGAAGAACTGGGACTATCGGGAACTGAGCGAGCGCATCGCCGACGGGTACACGTTGCGCCGGTTCACGGGTTTTTATAGCCAGCGCGTACCTAAGCACGACGCTTTCCATCGGGCCTTTAACAAACTTCGGCCGCAAACCTTGCAAGCCCTCAACGACTTAGTCCTCAAAGCGGCCATCGATCTGGGAGTGGAGGACGGTAAGAGACTGCGCGTCGATACCACGGTTACCGAAACCGATATCCATCATCCCACCGATAATACTTTGCTCTGGGATGTGGTGCGAGTTCTCACGCGGCTCATCGGTCGTCTTGAAAAGGTTCTTCCCAACAGGATCAATAATTTTCCTAACCGCACACGCTCTGCGCGGCGTCGGATGCAAGAGATCCAACGCATGACCGCGAGGCAACGGCATGATCGGCAACAGGACAAATATCGCCAACTCATCGGGATCACCCAGCAGGTCGTCCACAATGCCCGAGGGATACTTGAAAAGACAAAAGATCAATGCGGTCTTGACCTGATGGACGACCTGGTCATTGGCGAGCTTCGAAGAAAGATCGATCACTACTGCCAACTCGGCGACCGCGTCATCTATCAGAGCTGGCGCCGCGTGCTTCAGGGAGAACAGGTTCCAACCGATGAGAAGATCTACTCGATTTTTGAAACCCACACCGATCTGATCAAGCGGGGGAAAGTGCAAAAACCGATCGAGTTTGGCCACAAGATCTTTCTCGCTGAAAGTGCCCGCGGTTTGATCACCCAATACCGCGTGCTTGAGGGTAATCCTTCCGATCACGTCCACGTCACACCGTCGCTTAAGCGTCATAAGGAGACTTTTGGCTTTGCTCCCGCCTGGTACAGCTCTGACCGAGGCTTTTTCAGCGATGAGAACATCAAAGCGTGCCGAGATGTGAAGCTCGTCTGCATTCCGCAGCGAGGTGGTAAAAGGACCGCGCCACAGCAAGCGCTCGAAAAGAGCCCTGAGTTCAAAAAAGGACAACGCTTTCGGGCAGGCATTGAGGGCCGCATCTCCGTGCTCTTTCGCGGCCGAGGCATGAAGCGATGTCTGGCCGAGGGACGCGACCGCTTCGAGGTCTTGGTCGGTGCAGCCGTGCTTACAAACAACCTCATGACCATCGCCCACCTGTTAAACCAAAAACAAAAACGCCTCCGACGCGCAGCATAGCCAGCCAAGTGCGCTGCTCTGAGACCTTCACGCGATACCCCTGGGCCGTAGTGTGTCTTCCCGTGGCTCCACTTAACGCCGCCCAACTCTTTGGCTACCCACTTTCAGCTCAGCAGTGATTGAGTCATGTCGTTGGGGCTCGCCCAAATCGCAACCGTGGGTTTTTTTGCCGTTTCGCGACAGAAACTAGCTAGCTAGCGCGAACCATTCAAATCTTCAATGTTCCGTGTTCAAAGCCTGTCCTGAGCGAATGCGAAGGATCTAGATCCCTCGCGGGGCTCGGGACAAGCTTTGAACCTTGAACTCTTACCTTCGCTTGCGCCATTCACGCGTCGGATCCTCATCCGGGTCGGGGGTTTCTTGCGCTGGGCGCAACCCTTCCGGCACATTTCTGAGGTTCACTCGGATGCGGGTCCAGGTGGACGACCTGCCGCGCATGGAGTCGATCAGCACGTCGTCGACGGCGACAAGGCTCGCTGCTTCGGGATGTTTACTCTTCCACCTTTCCAGACCAGCGAGGGCCGCTTCTCTGTCCGGAGAATTTGCGACCACCAGAAGTGGCGCCCTGGTGCGTTGCTTCTTCACCGCGGAGCGCGCGCGCGAAGGAGCCACGCGCGGCGCTTCGCCCTCCATCTTACGAAAGTGTGGCGGCCACGGTGCGTCGCCGAGACCTGCCGCCTCGTCTTCCGCGGCGAGCTGTAGCAGCTTTTCGAGCGAACCTGACGCCGTGTTGATGCCTAGGTGCGGATCGCCGAACTCCGCGAAGCGCTTGGGAACCGTGAGCACGGTGAAGTCGGCCGGGTCGCAGTCGGGGACCTCATGCCAATGAAGTGGCGTGGACACGCGAGCGTCGGGAAGCGGGCGCACGGAGTAGGCGGAGCAGGTCGTGCGGTCCTTCGCGTTTTGGTTGTAGTCGAGGAACACGCCGTGACGCTCCTCCTTCCACCACTTCGAGCTGGCCAGGGCCGGTAGACGCCGCTCGACTGCGCGCGATAACGCGAGCGCGGCGCGGCGCACCTGGAGGAACGTCCAGCGCTGTTCGATCCGCACATT
>VBKE01000265.1 GCA_005879605.1 Deltaproteobacteria bacterium | reverse complement strand
TGATGGGAATTGGTCACACGCTGTTTGAGCAGATGGTGTACGACTCCAATGGCCAGCTGCTCAATCCGAATCTGGTCGATTACCGCGTGCCTAGTTTCACCGATGTGCCGGACGAGTTTCGTACTGTTTTGGTTGAAAACGGCGATGGGCCCGGCCCGTACGGCGTGAGAGGAATGGGCGAGGGCGGACTGTTGTCCACCGGGCCATCGGTGGCTAATGCCTTGGCGCGGGCGACCGGCGTGCGCATCATGGATCTGCCGTTGACGCCCGAGCGCGTATGGCGGGCGCTCAAGGACAGCAAGAGATAGTTGCCAGCACGAATTGCCGGAATGGAGCAGCGGAGCATTGGAGCCTGGACTGTAGGATCGGTTCGATCGGCCAATACTCCATCACTCCAATACCGTCAGTTTGCTTGGGGTGCCCCTGGCTCTTACATCTTTATACGGAGGAAGCATGGCATCCAGTGTCCCGAGGCTCGAGATTCGGTCGGCCACGAAGTCTGATGTCCCGGTTATTCTTTCGTTTATTAAAAAGCTTGCTGATTACGAACGGTTGTCTCATGAGATGGTGGCGACGGAAGGGATGCTGCGAAAAACATTGTTCGGCCGACAACGAACCGCGGAAGTCGCCATTGGCTACTACAAAAAAGAACCCGTTGGCTTCGTTCTTTTCTTTCCCAACTATTCAACGTTCCTCGGACAACCCGGGCTTTACATCGAGGACTTGTTCGTTGATGAATCTCACCGGCGACGGGGCTTTGGCCGGGCCCTGTTGTTATATGTTGCCCGGCTGGCGAGTGAGCGTGGCTGTGGCCGCCTTGAATGGTCCGTGCTCGACTGGAACGAGCCGGCGATCAACTTTTACAAAAAATTAGGCGCCATACCGATGAGTGAGTGGACGGTGTTTCGCGTCACGGGCGAGAGTCTTGTGCGGCTCGCGAAGGCTTGAGCAGAACGCATTCACTCGTTGACTGAGGATCGCTCTAAACCGGGGATCGCGCGATGATGGGACTGGAAATTCACGGACTGTTCGGTCTGCTTATTCTCGCCGCGGACGTTTGGTCGATCATCAATATCTCTCAAAGCAGTATTTCGACGGGAAAGAAGGTCGCGTGGATCGTCGGTGTCTTGGTTTTCCCGGTGGTTGGATTTTTGTTTTGGCTCCTCGCCGGGCCCAGAGAAAAGTAGGGCTCAATTCGCGCTCCGGACGAGGATCTCAGTCTGAACCGGGTTCGTTTAGCGTCCGCTCTCGTTTCTTCTTTTTGATCGGGATATCAATCGAAACCCGAGTGCCTTTACCCGGGGCGGTGTCGATCGCCAGATGACCGTCCACGTTTTGAATTCGTTCTCTCATGATTCGAAGGCCGTAGTGGCTGCCACCTTCCGTGGCAGCGAAGTCGAAGCCCGATCCATTATCTTGCAGCGTCGCCCGATAGGTGTTCCTTTCTCGGGACAGGCGCAACTTGAGTTCCGTCGCGCGCGAGTGCCGAATGGCGTTGATTACGCCTTCTCGCAAAGCAAAATAGAGCTCTCGCTCGACTTCTAGCGGAAGGCTGTGGGGGCTTATCTCGCATTGGAAATCCAGCTTCAAACCCGCTCTTGCCCGGAAGATTTCCAGCTCTTCCCTCAGTCTTCGCTCGAGGGTTCCGGCGATGAGATCGCTTTGCGTTTGACTGTCGGCGAGCAAGAGGCGGATTTCGGTGATGGCTTTATCGGTAGTCCTCTCTATCGTCTGAAGTTCTTGCTCGAGCGCCTCCGGATGTTCCGTGAGTTCGCGCCTGCAGACCTCAGCCCTGAGCCTGATGCTCGAGAGTAGCTGCAATACCCGGTCATGCAGCTCGCGGTGAATTCGCCGCCGCTCTTCCAAGACAGCCGCTGTGGCCGTGTTGTTTTGGAGATCGACGTTCTTAGGCTGTTTCTTTTTCAACGTTAGGTGGTTCTGAAAGAATCGCTAAGACCGACGGATGGGCCTGTTCGATCGACGAGCTTTTTGCCGAGCGCGGTTTCGTAACGAGTCATGTGCTTGCTTGGATGTCGGTCCTAGGTTTTGTCCCTTCGCTCCGAGAGCGGTTTCGTGGTTGAGGGTGAATTCTGAATTCATAAACTATTCTATCCTGAAGTACGGTACTAAATAAAAGCCTCACGGACAAAGAGACTCTCTAGCGGCGGTGACTCCTTAATGAGGCCCTGTTCGACTTGATAACGGGCCAAAGCCAGGATCGTTCGTTTTTCCGTTTCTCCCATCATGTAAGCGTAAGGATCTTCGCCTATGGCTGCTTTCTCCCGTTCTTGCCCTGCGATTTGCTCCGCCGTTAGGTACTTCGTCGCCAGCTTCTTGGCTTCGCGAAAGGCTTCGAGAAGTTTTGCCGGCAGGTCCGAATATTTCTCTATGGCTTCTTCTTTCATCGCGATCAGGTGGATGATTGGATAGATGCGTTTTTCGCGCACCCAGCGAATAATTTCCTCTGCGTCGTCGAAAAGGGGCTTAACTCCGGGAAACTCACCCATCGCTTTGGGCAAGACCCCGCCACCGAAGAGACCGGGATAGCCCGAGTCGCCGGCCACCAGTGCAGCGTGGATATCGCCTTGGCTCAGCAGTTTGGCGAGGTGTGGTTTTTCATGGCCGAAAGGCGGGGGCGGATCCAACCGTTCGACCTTCACGGGGAGTTCGCGACCAATATAAACCTCGCGCCCGGATACGTACCAATTCATGTCCGTCGTCTTGAGGCCGTACTCGTCGAGCAAAAAACCCCGAGCCCACACCACCGCCGTGGCGCCATAGCGGAAGCAGCCGATTTTCTTCCCCTTCAACTCACTCGGATGGTTGAGTTTGCCTTCGCAGTGATAGATGTTCCGCTGGCGCGGGCCGCGCTCGAAAAAAATTGGCAAGGCGAGGAATCGAAAACCTTTCTCGCGTGTTCGTAGAAAGGTCGCCGCGGAATATTCGCCGATATCCCACTCTCCCTGCGCGAATCGATAGTGGCGTTCGCCGGCGCTTGGATCATGCGTGATCTCGAGTTCGTAGCCGTCGATGGCGATCTCGCCGTCGATCAACGCCCGTGTGCGCGGGTGATAGGGGAGGCCCAACGTTATGCGAGTTTTTGCCATCGTGTTCTTCTCTCCGATTGTAGTTAGCGTGTCCCTGTAGCCCGTTTGTCTCCGGCAAGTCCAAGGTGGCGGTCTAAAAATTCCAATGCGCGTGGCCAAGAAGCTTCCTCGGCATGGCGACGGTAACTTTCTTTGGTGCCGTCCATGAAGGCGTGCCCGCGTTCGAATATGAGCAAAACTCATGCGCCTTGTTGAACTTCGTCAATTCCGCGTTCGATTCAACCAGTTGCCACCTGGATGCCGTCATTAGCACCTCATTGAGTTAGCTGCGTGTATCGCAGCCGGTTGGACGTGTCAAGTTGTTTTCGAAGGCCGGTCTCCATCGTCCAAGAAGAAAAATATCTCCTTTAGACTGGAAACTCGTAGCGGGAAATCCGATCTGTTGTCGCCGTCTCGGTCCAAGAGAATTCCTTTGAGGCCCGCGTTCATTGCGCCGCGAACGTCGTTCTCACCGCTGTCGCCGACGTGCAAGGCGTTCTCCGCGGTCAGGCCATGCCGACTGAGGGCCGCCGCAAAAATTTCCGGCGCCGGCTTCGCGTGGCCGACGCGGCTTGAGATAAAAATATGTTCGAAGCAGTCGGCGGCGCCCAGACCCTCAAGGATATTGATTAGTCGTGAGTCGAAGTTGGATATAACGTCAAGAATCAATCCGCGTTTTTTGAGAGCGGACAGGGTTTCCAGCACTTCCGGATAGAGGGACCAGGATTGCGGTTGCGCAAAGTAGGCGAAGACCTCCGAGAAATAGTCATCGAAACTTTCGAAGCGGCCCCACGGTTCGAAGATCCGCTCAACGAGTTGCTTCCACCAGCGGCGCTCGAGGACCTGAATGTCGCTCGCCGTTGCTCCAGAAAAGGCGAGCGGAGGTGCAGACTCAAAACATAATCGAAACCGGCTCGAGATTTCAGAGGGTGCGACACCCATGCCGTATTTCTTGGCAATCCAGGCATAGCTTTCTCCCACTCGTCGGACAGGCTTGATCAACGTACCCGCCGCATCGAAGAAAACGGCTTTAATGGCCATAGTCACGTCGAACTCACGAATGACCCGTGATTTGCAACGACGGTAGCATTCTTTATAATAGAAATCGATGTCGGGTAAGGATGCACTCATCATTGTCGATGTGCAGAACGATTTTTGTCCGGGCGGCGCTTTGGCAGTGAACGACGGCGACAAAGTGGTTCCCGTTCTCAATCGTTATATCGAGAAGTTCAGCCAAGCCGGCCTGCCAATTTTCGCGACGCGCGACTGGCATCCGGAAAAGACGATTCATTTCAACACTCATGGCGGTCAATGGCCGCCACACTGCATACAAGGAACTAAGGGAGCGGAGTTTCGCGCCGATCTCGCCTTACCGCAAGATGTCGTGATTGTCTCAGCTGGCATGGCTCCCGATGAGGAGGGTTATTCAGGATTTGAGGGCAGGGATCATAAAGGAGCGCGATTAGCCGATCTTTTGCGTACCTATGGTGTCGAGAGGATCTTCGTAGGCGGCTTGGCTACCGATTACTGTGTCAAGCACACGGTCCTCGACGGTCTAAAGGAAGGGTTCAAAGCCGTTTTGCTCGAGGACGCGGTTCGTGGTGTGAATCTCGATCCCGACGATTCGAAACGAGCGATCGAAGAAATGCTACGCGCCGGTGCGGAAAAGCGCATCGAGCCTTAACTGCCAATCCCACATTAGGGCGCCGACCTAAAAATTCAATTTCGTCCAACCGGTTCTTTGCTTTCCGTAATTTTTTCGTCTGTTGTCGAAGCGGGAGATCTGTTGTTTAATAGCTCCATGAAAGGCCGAGGTTAAAGAGCATGGCTGTGAATGGCAATGAGTTTTACAGGGAAGAAATGGCGGCCGCGGAGCGGGCCGCCAGAGAAGCCGGGTCCATTATCATGGGGCTGTTCAAGGGCAAGTTCGATGTTCAGGAAAAAAGCAAAAACAATCCTGTAACTACCGCGGACATTGAGGCTAATCAGAAGATCCGCGAGATTGTCCGTGGACGCTTTCCTAAGGATGGTTGGCTTTCCGAGGAAGACAAAGATAGTTCTCATCGGCTGAGTTTGTCCCGGGTGTGGGTGATCGATCCCATCGACGGCACCAAAGAGTTTATCGAGGGAGTGCCGCAGTTCGCGGTTTCCATTGGCTTTGTGGTTAATGGGCGACCGAAGGTGGCGGTGGTTTACAATCCCGCGGAAGATAGCTTCTATAAAGCGGCAGCGGGCCAGGGAGCATTTCTAAACCATCAGCCGATTCACACGAGTCCGCGAAGTGACATCGACGGGGCGTTGCTGCTGGTCAGCCGTTCCGAGCCGCAACGGAAGTTCCAGGTATTCGTGGACCGCTGCGAGATCAAACCCGTTGGCAGTATCGCTTTTCGGCTGGCGAAGGTCGCCGGCGGCGATGGCGATGGGACGCTCACCTTTCGCTCGATTCACGAATGGGATGTTTGTGGTGGGGTGCTGCTCGTAGAAGAGGCCGGCGGCACAGTCGTCGACGGCAGCGGCAAACAGCTCATGTTCAACCGGCAGGAAATCAGGCATCGGGGCGTCGTTGCCGCCAACACCCAATTGGCCCAGGGACTACAGGGTTTGTGGTCGAAAGCGATGGCGGAGAAAGTCTGACGCGTCGAGCCAACTGACTTACCGAGATCTTATGCGTCGTTGCGCTTATTGTGGAGATCGTATCGGTTTCTGGTCGCGCGTGTGCTCGGACTGTAAGAAACTCATGACGCGCGTCGAGGAGTTAAGAGGGAAGGTTGGCTATGGGGAGTTTCTCGACGGACTAGAGCGGACGGGTGTGGCTAAGGAAAAAATCGTGGTGTTTCTCAAGGCCGACCCGGACGGAAACGGCAGCGTTCAAGATCAAGTCACGGCGGAAATGGCCATGGAACTCATGAAGGTGATGGGTATTTCCGGGCAACAAACACCGCAAGAAGTCAAACGCATTCGTGATTCGGTCACGAAAGATTCCAAGTAAACTCCTCCCTTGAAAGCGCATGGAGATAACCATCTACCTATCGCTGGTGTTTCTGACGCTGTATGTCATCGGCTTGATTATTCGCCGAATCATTTTTCTACGCGCCCGACGCCGGATGAGGGAGGAGAGCCGCTGGGGGGGCCGAATCATCGCCCGGGCCGATGAAGTGGAGCCCGGATCGGTGAAGAAATTTTGGCTCATCTGCCAGAAATATCGCGTCGATGGGTTTTTGATCAACGACGCCGGCAACTTTTACGCCTACGTGAATCGCTGTCGCCACATGACGACGCCGTTGGATTTTGTTCGCGACCAGTTTTTCAGCGAAGACCGCCGCTATCTCATGTGCTACACGCACGGCGCGCTGTACGAACCGGCCACGGGGTTTTGCATCGCGGGACCTTGCAAGGGAGAGTCTCTTTATCGACTTCCGGTTCAAGTGGACCGAGGGGATATTTTGGTGGGTTGTCCGGAAGGCGACTTGTCCTTTTTAGCCGAGTGATGGCTGGCGGGAATTCCACTGTGGACAAAAGAAAATCCAAGAGAAAGCTCGTCGGCCAAGTCGGTGAACTCGCCCACGGTGAGAGCAAGAAATTTACGCTTCGCTGCGGCGGAATCGGCGTTGAAGCATTTCTGATCAGTTACGAAGGTAGTCTGCATGCCTATCTCAATCGCTGCCGCCATATCGCCCTCTCGCTGGATTGGCTGGATAACCAGTTTTTTTCCGAAGATAAACGATTTCTTATCTGCGCCAATCACGGCGCCACCTACGAGCCGAAAACGGGCGAGTGTATCTGGGGCCCATGCGCCGGCGCTTGGCTTCAGGGCGTGCCGCTTGAGATCGAGGGGCAGAAGATATTCGCCCGTTGTCCGGAATTGGAAGAGCAAAATGGAGTCTAGTCCTTCGGTTCAGAGAATGCTCCGAGAGGAGGAAGGTTCATGAACGATTGTCTTTTCTGCGGCATTACCGGCGGCAAAGTCAAAGGGAATATCGTTTATCAGGATGATTCCGTCGTGGCCTTTAAAGACATCAAGCCTAGAGCTCCGGTGCATATTCTGATCATTCCGCGCAAGCACATCCCAACGCTTTTAGATCTGGAACCGGCGGATGGTCCACTCATCGGCGCTATCTTCTTTGCCGCCGCAAAACTAGCCCAAGAGCACGGTATCGCCGAGAATGGCTACCGGATTGTCGTCAACTGCGGCGCCGATGCCGGCCAAACGGTCTTTCATTTGCACTACCATTTACTCGGCGGTCGTCACATGGGTTGGCCGCCGGGCTAGACGAGCAATCACACGCATTTCGAAAACGTCGTCGGAGGATTCCATGCCAACGGTCGAATGGCGCAGTCCAGCAAGTGAAATGGCAGTCCAGCAGTTCGATATCGCCGCGGCCAAGCTCAATCTTGACGCGAATGTAGCCGGCCGATTACGACGGCCGGAACGGGCGATGATCGTCAGCGTTCCCACCAGGATGGACGACACCCGGGTTCATGTCTTCACCGGTTATCGCGTGCAGCATAATGATGTGCTGGGGCCGTTTAAAGGGGGGATTCGCTATCATCCTGCGGTCAATCTCGGTGAAGTTTCGGCGTTAGCCATGTGGATGACGTGGAAATGCTCCCTCGTGGGCTTGCCGTTAGGCGGAGCGAAGGGCGGCGTCGCTTGCGATCCGGCGGAGCTCTCGCGCCACGAGCTTCAATCCATGACCCGGCGCTTCACGGCTGAAATTCTTAACTTCATTGGCCCCGATGTCGACGTGCCCGCCCCGGATATGGGAACGAATGAACAGGTCATGGCGTGGATCATGGATACCTACTCGCAACACAAAGGACGTGCGGTGCCGGAGATAGTCACCGGCAAGCCAGTGGCCATCGGCGGCACTCTGGGAAGAAAAGAAGCGACAGGCCGCGGCGTCGTCTATACGATTATCGAGGCGGCGAAACATCTGGGTATAGATCTCAGCAAATGCACGGCTGCGGTCCAGGGCTTCGGAAACGTCGGCGCTGTGGTCACAAAAGAATTGGCCAACATCGGGGTCAAGGTGATTGGAGTGTCGGACAGGACGGGCGGATTTTATGACCCCAAAGGGTTGCCGGTGGAAAAATTGCTGGAAATGGTCAGCAAAAGCCACATCCTGGAAGGATGCCCCTATGGTGAGAAGATTCGTAATGAGGAACTCCTTGAGCTCAAGTGTGACATACTCGTGCCCGCCGCGCTGGAGATGCAGATCACGAAAGAAAACGCGGAGCGCTTGCAGTGCCGGATTCTCGCCGAAGGAGCCAATGGTCCGACCACCCTCGACGCGGATAGAATTCTGAAGGAAAAAGGTGTGTTTTTGATTCCCGATATTTTGGCGAATGCAGGCGGGGTGGTCGTTTCCTATTTCGAATGGGTGCAAGATCTGCAAAATTTCTTCTGGACCGAAGAAGAAGTTAACAAGAAACTGCGGGATATCTTGGTCAAGGCCTTCCACGAAGTCCTTGGTATGAGCCAACGGGAAAAAGTGGATATGCGACTTGCGGCTTTGATGATCGGTATCGATCGCGTGGCTCGGGCCATGCTCTGGCGTGGCCTCTATGCTTAGAGCCGTGGACTGTTCTGTCGGCGATCCATTAGGCGCGTTGAAGCCTTCAACATAAACTGGTAACAAAAGGAAGCATAATTGCAGAGGAAGGAAGCTTCGGATGATCCAAGCAACGCAACTCAGGCCAGGCATGATTATCATTCACGAAGGGGATCTTTTTCGCGTTACCGTGGTTCACCATTTGACTCCGGGAAACAAACGAGGATTCATGCAGACCAAGATGAAGAATCTAAGGACCGGCGTGGGTACGGAATACAAATTTCGGTCAGAAGATCGCGTAGAGCAAGCGACTTTGGAGAGCCGCAAAATGCAGTATCTGTATGCTGAGGGCGACCTTTATACCTTCATGGATACGGACAACTATGAACAGACTACTTTAACTGCTACAGACATCGGTGATTTACTCTCATTTCTTCTGCCTAACGAGGTAGTCGAAGTCGAATTGTACGACGGCAAGCCGATTGGCGTCACTCCCCCATCAACGGTGGACCTTGAGGTGGTGGACACAGAACCGTCGATGAAAGGCGCCACCGCAAGCGCGTCTTATAAGCCGGCCAAGTTGGAGACCGGGGTAACCATCCAGGTCCCGCCCTTTATTCAAGTAGGTGATAAAGTTCGCGTGGATCCTTCAGAGGGAACTTATCTGGAGCGAGTTAAGTAGCTTTAATGGCTTCTAAAACGGCCTTGACCCGCTGCTCGAGTTGGTCCAAGCTGCCGTTATTTTCCACCACGTAATCGGCGAGGCGACGTTTTTCCTCCAAACTCATTTGCGCGTTAATATGCTGTTGAGCTTCTTCATCGGTCAAACCGTCTCTCTCTCGAAGCCTTCGCTTCTGTGTTGCCACGTCGCAGGCCACCAAGATGACCGGGCGAAGCCAGAGCTGTAGCTGGCCTTCGAAAAGGAGCGGCACTTCGTAGACAATGATCGGATGGCCCGCTGCTTGCAGCTCACGGATCCTATCCTCCGCGAGGGCGCGGACTTTCGGGTGGATGATGGATTCGAGCTTCTTGCGTGCGGCCGGATCGTCGAAAACCATCTTTCTGATTGTTTTTCGGTCGAGGGTTTTGTCCGCATGTAAAACAGCGGGGCCGAAGGCATCGACAATTTCCTTCCATGCCGCTTGCCCCGGCTGAACGACTTCGCGGGACAATTCATCGGCGTTGATGACGGCGGCCCCCAGCCGGCGCAGGATGGTAGCTACGGTACTTTTACCAGAGGCGATGCCGCCAGTGAGACCCACTAAATTCACGGCTCACTAATGGCAAAAACAGCGAGGGCTTTCAAGCAAACCGGGATGTTGATAAGCGTAATCGAACGATCACCGCTATAACGATCAGTGGGGTTATGCCGCGAGTCGTCATATATACAACCAGTTATTGCCCGTATTGTTTCGGTGCTAAAGCTTTGCTGGGGTCGAAGAACGTGGAATTTGAAGAGATCGATGTCACCGATGATCCGGCTCGTAGAGCCGAGATGGAACGTCTGTCGGCGCGAAGAACGGTGCCGCAAATTTTTATCGACGGGCACCCCATCGGTGGTTTCGATGAAGCTCGCCGGCTCGACGCGGCCGGAGAATTAGACCCGCTCCTCGGACGGTCGGATGAGAAAAGCTAAAAGCTATTTGTTAATGGATTGTTTGGTGGACAAGCGGGCAATACCGAGAACCTCCTGAACGTTGGCTATCTTAGCAGTTCCTCCGTTTCTCTGCTTGTACCAGTGAATACACAGATTATAAACGTGGGGTCCGACGTACTCTTCTTCTCGATCTTCCCCATTATAGGTTTTGAACTTTATGATTAACGATTGTGTGTCCTCCGATTGGAAATGCCTGGAGATCTTAATTAGCTGGCCATTTTTTTTCTCGACTTGGGCGCCAGCTGTCCGTAGGATATGCGAGAGACTCAGGAAGTCTGGGGTTCCTCTGGAGGCGCGCCGTTTTGCTATGCCCTCACGCTCCATAAAATCAATATCTTTAGCGGTATAACGCAATTGGAAAGACCTGGGGCCGGCAGAAGATCCAGCATCTTGACTCGGGTCAGCGGGTGGTTCCTTGGTCGTGTGCCGCATCTTTCGAAGTCCGCTCTCTAAAGATTCTGGCCATGGCGGGTCTTGTTTGACGGACGAGTCAACTGTGACGTGAACGATATACTCGCGATCGGACGCTTCTATCACTACGTCTCTTATTACGGGGAATCGTTCGAGGTCCTGCCCGATGCAACGGAGAATTTGGGTTAATGTGGCCGTTTTCGTGCCCTAAAAGTTTGCTGATCTGAGAGCGACGTAATTCTCTCAGTCGAAGCGCAATGAAGAATCGCTTTTTGTATACGCAGAGCAAATAAAATGCCGATGGGAAAAAAAGACCGAAATGCGGTCCAATCTTTCCAATATTCAAAAAAAATCAGCCTATGGGTGTCTATCCGCAGCTGATTCTGAAATTCGAATATTTTCTGAAGCGTTTTTTCTGAACGGATCTGAGCGGAAATGGACGGTTTCTCAGAGCCAGTGGGACTTTGGATTCCTATTCGCGCTCTTTACGTTTTATGTAACTGTCCGCTAGGGTGCAGCCAATAATGGCGCGAGATACTGTCGAAATTCGTCTGAAGAAGACTGGCACCGCACCCAGTCTTTTATCCAACGGACCTTGATTGTCTCAAATTTGAGTTACTTTACTCTGGGATGACCCATTTGACCCGGTTTCTTCCAGCTTCTTTCGCGCTGTAGAGTGCCCGATCCGCAGCCGCCACAATCAAGCCGCTGTCTATTTTATTTCCTGCCGTTGCTACTGTCGCACCAGCACTCACCCTGACAGCTATATTACCATTTGGGATCATAATAGGAGTCCCGGCCAATTCTGCGCAGACCCTTTCTGCCAGCTCAACTGTGCTCCGCGCATCACAACCTGGAACAATGATGAGAAACTCATCTCCTCCATAACGGCCGACCATATCGTAGGATCGTACCGCCAAAGTCATGCGACGCGCTGATTCTTTTAATACCTGATCTCCCACCATGTGACCATAGGTGTCGTTGATGCGCTTAAAGTGATCAAGATCCAATAAAATCACTCCCACTGACGCCATCTCCCGCTCTGCCCGATTCAATTCCTCGGCTAGCCGTTCCAGGATTGCCGCATGGTTCCAGAGCCCCGTCAGCCCGTCGTGCGTGGCGCGAATCTCAAGCCCCTTCTGCGTAGCCAGTAACTCTTGCTGCAAGTCCAGAATCCGCTGCCCCGCACGCAAACGGACCATCAACTGTTCGGAATGAAAGGGTTTGGTTATGTAGTCGTCGGCGCCGGCGTCCATGCCTTCGACTAGATGATTCACCGTACTCATCCCCGTAACCAAGATGATATAGACGTATGGAGCATGACTGCGCTGCCGCACTTTACGACATATTTCGGGGCCGCTCATGCCCGGCATCACCCAGTCGAGAATGGCGAGTGGGGGCCCATCCGGCCGCTCAAGGGCGAGCCAGGCCTCCGTACCGTCACTCACAGCCTGAGCCTCATAGCCAAGGTTGCTCACGATATTGCGCAGAAGCCCTCTAGCGTTCGGTTCATCATCAGCTATTAGGACTTTCATAGTGTTGTTATAGATCGGATGAGGTCACGAAATTGTAAACAATCAGGCCGAAGCGCTCACACAATTGG
>VBKE01000264.1 GCA_005879605.1 Deltaproteobacteria bacterium | reverse complement strand
CTAGACTACGAAAATCGTCGTGATTGATATAACCCTGATCTAATGCAACGTACAGGTGCGAGATTACTTCGCCCGCAGAACCTTTGGCGATAGCCAAGAACTGTTGAAACTCTCCAGAACCGCCCCTTTCAAATCCCTCAGCTATATTCGCCATGATTGAAACACTCGCATCTCGGATCTGTCTTTGAAGACCAAAATCTTTGGCGAAAAGGGGCTTCTTCGAAGCGCCATAGATCTCAAAAGTTAGTCGCCTCGCCATCTGCCAGCCTTCAATATCCTCAAATGTCACGAACGTTGCCACGATCAATCCTCAGTCGTCATCTTCCAACCCGAGACCCGAACACGAGACCCGAGACGGCCTAGCCCGCCGCCCGCCGCGCCTTAACTCCCTTCTCGCTCTCGTAAATCTTACAAGCTTCCTTGACGGAAACGTGTTCATGCACGATAGACCGAACAGCCTTGATCATTCCCACGGGTGAATCCGATTGAAAGATATTCCGTCCCATGTCGACACCGACAGCGCCATGGGTCACCGCATTATGTGCGAGTTCTAAAGCTTCCATTTCGGGTGTTTTCTTTCCGCCGGCGATGATCACGGGAATGGGGCAACTTTCGATGAGCTGCTCAAAGTCGTCGCAGTAATAGGTCTTGACGATATGCGCGCCAAGCTCGGCCGCGATGCGGCAGGCGAGCCCCAGGTAGCGGACATCGCGCGCCATGTCTTTTCCCACCGCCGTTACCGCAAGCACGGGAATGCCATACTTTTCACCTTCGTCCACGAGTTTGGCCAGACTGACGAGCGTCTCCTTTTCGAATTCCGATCCTACGAAGATCGAAAGCGCCATGGCCGAAACGTTGAGACGAATACAATCTTCGATCGAAACCGTGATGTCTTCGTTGGAAAGCTCCTTGAGGATACTTGTCCCTCCGGAGACTCGAAGAACTACCGGCTTGTCGGATTTAGGATCGACGGACGTCCTGAGCACGCCACGCGTCAACATAATCGAATCCGCGTAGGACAAAAGCGGTTCAATGGTTTTTCGCGGCTGTTCCAATCCACTGGTTGGCCCAAGAAAATAGCCGTGATCTACGGCCAGCATAACGGCCCGGTTGTCTTCAGGTTTGATGATTCTAGCCAAACGATTCTGCATTCCCCAATTCATGGATTTTTAAACCTCCTTCATTTTACCTTCAGAGTTAGCAAAACCTATCACAAAAATGTTCTGGAATCTAAACCGCGGGCGACGCAAGAGAGAGACGAATTTGACAGGTTGGTAGTGGATTGGTAGGGTTCGGTCAACGTCGGCACACCGGAGGGAATATGCCAATCGAAGTCATGGACCTGGTTGAGATGGCCAAAGAAGGTAAGAGAAAAGTGATCTTCAACACCAAAAAATTCCATGCCTGGGTTCATGTTTATCCCGCCCGGCGACAAAGACGACATGCACTGCCACAACGCCGATCAAACCTTTTATGTGATTGACGGTGAGTGCACGATGCATTTTCCTGACGGCGGCAAGGCCGTCATGAAGCCCGGAATGGTGGCGACGATCACCGGTGGGTCCTTCTATCAGCTTGAAAATACTGGCGCCGGACCGATGGTACTGATGGGCAATCGTTCAGGCCCGTCGGAAGCGATCCAGCATATCAATTACGAGCTACGAAAGGACATCAAGACATTGTCACGGGAAGAGATAGAGAAGATCCGCCACGGCGGCAATGTTCCGATTTCCGGTTAACGTCTGGCAAGAGCTCTAGATTGTTCCCACTCTGTCCATGGAGGCAGACGTTCAAGCAAAATCTCTATCTCCGCGCTGCGCTGGGCCGGCGGTCCCGTTGAACAACTGCCACAGGGTGCGAAATCCTAAACTCGTGATAATTAAACTGCCGCCGATCAAGGTTGCCTTCGACGGCACCTCGCCGACGGCCAACGCCACCCATATCGGATTCAAGACGGGTTCGATCAGAACGATCAGCGAAGCTTCTTGAAGGGAAATTTTTTCCAAGCCCTTTGAGAACAGCCAGTAGGGAATCCCCAGCTGCGCGATTCCCATCACGGCGACGATGCAACCTTCATTGAAAGAAAGTGAAAGCTCAGACTTCACGAACGGTAAGAGAATAAGACAGCAGGCCAAATTATTGAGAAACGTCAAGGTCCCAGGGTTGGCCTCCTTGAGGTAGCGGAGGCTGACCATGTAGATCGCAAACAGCAGCCCGCTCAACAGAGCGATCGCCACACCGGCGGCATCGGGTTGCCCCGCGCTTCCGACGCAAATCACCGCAATGCCGAACATCCCAAAGACAAGGGAAACCCAGCTGATGCCGGCGATCTTTTCGCGAAATGAAAAATGAATCATGACAAAGACGAAGATCGGCGCCGTGTATTGTAGGGCAATGGCATTGGCTGCGCTCGTGATCTTATTGGCCGAAACAAAGGCGCTGATGGCCGCGGTATAGGCGGCCATCGAGACGAGCAGCGGGCCGCGCGGCATCGCAACGCTTCTCCGCACAAAGAACGAGAAGAACAGCGACGCAAAAAAGCTCCGGTAAAAGACAATCGTAAGGGGCGGGAGAGAGAGAAATTTGATGAAGATACCGGCAAGGCTCCAAAGCGCGGCAGCGGTAAGAAGCAGGATTCGACCGCGGTTCAGATCGGCATTCCCGGAGCAACTTTTACTATTCATCTACTTTTGTTCGTTTTGCGCGATATTCCTATTGCCACGGCTACCTTGCATTATCAGCAAATGTAACAAGTTCAGAGAAGCCGAGCTGCAAGACAAAATGGGAATAGCGCTCACACCCGGAGATGCCACGCTTCACTTTCGACCAAGCGAAGTCCTGGCCCATCAGAGACGTCTTAGGCAGCCATTTGAAGCGGCACAGCGTCGTACGGAATTGGCGCCTGATAATGAATTTTTTCACAGACACCTTGCCCGTCTGTGGCTCAGCGAGTGGAAATTTGGAAAAACCGCAGGCCAATTCGCATTGGCAAGCGGCTATCGCCGGTTGATAAAAACAAACCGTCGGAGGCTGAAACGACTCATTCGCTTCGCGTTACCCTGGCTTGAGAAGACGAGTCGCGTTAACCCCATCAGTCAGACAGGCAGGAAACCCGCTCCTGACGTTAGGAGTGAGCGTTAATCGGTTTCGGCGACCACTGACACCTTGAGCGACACGGTTAGTTCGGCGGTCAAGCGAACGGGGACTTCGAAATCACCGAGCGTTTTAATCGGCTCGTCCAAATGAATCTTGCGCCGGTCTACGTCTAGCCCTTTTGCTTTGAGGGCCTTCTCAATCTGAATGTTCGTCACCGAACCGAAAAGCTTGCCCTCTTCACCGGTTCGCATGGGTATGGTGAGAGAGACACCTGCCAACTCGTTACTAACGGATTGTGCTTGGCGCAAGAAGCGCTGCTTCTGATCCGCGACCATTTTCTTCTGGTGCTGGAAGGTTTTGAGATTCCTTTTGTTAGCGACCAGTACCAACCCGCGAGGCAGCAAGTAATTACGCGCGAATCCGTCACGGACCCGGACAACTTCACCGATCTTACCTAAATTTGGGATATCTTCTCTGAGAATAACTTCCATAATCCCTCCGTTAAGATGCCTGGCTCGGATTGAGGTCGTTTTTCCTCAGCCGACGAAAGTCACCCCAAAGGTCGAAAAGACCCACGCCGACAACCAGCAGCGTAAAAATTTGTTGGAAAAAAATAAGCAGGTAGGTCAGGCCGCGTAGGAAGCGCGGGACGTTATTCTTGTGAAAAAAATAGGCAATAACGGCCAATCCTTGAGCGAAGTAGGAGGCCGCAATGACCACAAGGATATTAACGGCAAGTATTCTTAACCATTCCAGGCCAGGGATAAATAAAGTGAAACCACATACGATCAGCCCCCAGACCAGGGGCTCAGGCCCCTTCCACTCGCGAAAGTTATCAACCGACAACCATTCCGACCGCCGCTCTGGAAATCGCCGGCATAACAAGACAACATTGACCAGTACAATGAGAGCGAGGCTCACGAAAAATAAACCAGGCAAGAGCTGAAGCAGAGTTTCTACGATTTGTGGCGTTCGCTCCCTGAGCAGATCCACGGTATCCTGCGGAAATCCCATTTTTTCGTGCATTCGCATCGCCGCCATGAGGTGATTCGTGAGACTTTCGCGAAAATCGTCAATCATTTTGGCCCACGAGCCAAAGAAATACAGCGAAATGCCACCTGTGACGGCAAACACAACGCTCGTAACAGCCAGCACCAAAAATTCGATTGCTCGAAGGCGACCCAAAAATCCGAACAGCAGTCCGGCGATGAGCGCAAATAAAGCGTAAATAAAGATCAATTCTTCTGCCGCGAAAACTGCCAGAAGCCCCCCCGCAACTAGCAAGACTCCCAAACCCCACCCGACCCCATATTTCAGACCGAAGACGAGCACCGGTTGAGGAACGAACGGCAAGAGAGCAATGCCGAGGGGCGGCACTACAACACCGCTAACGAAGAGAAACACGGTGGAGGCTAAAGACAGAAAGAATTTTCTCACGACTTCTGGCCGTCGCATAAGAAACCGCTCCGGGCAAAGATTCAGCTTTTGGCGGTAGTGAAGGGAAGCAGCGCAACACTGCGTGCCCTTTTAATGGCCGTCGTCAACAGCCTCTGATGATGCGCACAGTTACCTGTGATTCGGCTGGGCGTCATTTTCCCCCGCTCCGTCACAAACTGTGTAAGAGTCCTAACATCTTTATAGTCGATCCGGAGTGTCTTGTCGGCGCAGAATCGACAAACCTTGCGCCGAAACATCGGCCTTCGACGAGGAGCGCCTCTCTCGTCTTCTGACCGCTCCCGATACGGCCTCCCGCCTGGCTCCCTTTGTACCATAGGTTAAATTACCTCACTCTCCAATCTTAGCTGTCGCGGCCCGCCAATTAGCGTTGTAAATCTTCCCCGGGCTCTAAAGCGACAACTGTTTATCTTATCTCTCGGTTGAATCGATAACTATGATATACCGCGACGGGAAACTCACAAGCCGTATCCCGGTGGGCGTATAGCAAAAGATTACAGTCTTTGCCAGCTTCTCGCAGGATGACCTTCCCCCATCGAGATCTGTGTGGTTCCGTTATGCCTGGGGCTCTGATTTGGTAGGCCCCTCCGGAGATGGTGTCCTGTGTTCGTCTGATTGGCCTCTCACTGACTCTGCCGGCGCAGCGTTGTGTTCATCATCAGCACGCACGGTTAAATAGCGCAAGATACCATCCGTCAGCCTTAGATTTCGCTCCAATTCTTCAACTGCCCGGCCCGATGAGCGATATTGAAGCAAGGTGTAAAAGCCTTTTCCTTGCTTTTGGATACGATAGGCAAGATCTCGCAAACCCCATTCATCCACGTTGGACACGGTGCCGCCCTGGCCCTCGATAACCTTTTTGAATCTCTCGATGAATTCTTTCATTCTTGGTCCCTTTTCCGGGTGAACAAGGAAAAGGGTCTCATATAGCGTCATGGCTTTTTTACCTTCCACGAAAAATTTTTTTGTTTATCATAGCCCCTTACCGTTTACCATCGCTAGAGATTCAGGATGTCCGGTTGAACCGCTCCATGGCCCGTTGAACGCCGTCCTGCAGCAAGCAAATAACCGCCTCGGAAGCCCTGGAAATCACCTCATCGAGCTCCCTGGCTTCCTCAGGACTGAAGGGTTCCAACACGTAATCCGCCGCCTCCTTGCCTTCCGGTGGCCGTCCGATACCGACCCGAACCCGATAGAACGGCGCCCCTTCTAGACTTTCCATCACTGAGAGTACTCCGCGATGACCGCCGGCGCTTCCTTCAGGACGGATTCGAATACGGCCAAACGGTAAGTCAAGATCATCGTATACAATAATCAGGTCTTTTGCGGACACGCGAAATTCTTGGAGCAGTTCTCTGACCGACTCCCCGCTGCGGTTCATGTAAGTTTGCGGCTTGGCCAACAGAATACGTTCTCCATTTGACCATTCACCGACAAGCGCGTCACAGAGTTTCCTTTTTACGACAACTGCTTTTTCTTTTGCGACGCGGTCGATGATCAAGAATCCTATGTTATGCCGCGTCCGCTCGTACTTCCCGGGATTTCCCAGGCCGACGACCAATTTCACCGATCAGTTCCCGAAAACCCCGCTCACGGAGTTTTTTTGGGCTCCGCGCCCTCTTCCTTCTGTTCTTCTTGCGCCTCTACTGTCGGCACGGCGCCTTCTTCAGTGGGCACAACCGTCGGTGTCGGAGCCTCTTCAACCGTCGGCGGCACCACGCTCACCAGCGGGATGTTTGACTCATAAACTGCCGTCACGCCTTCTGGCATAGCTAGATCTTCTATGTGAACAGAATCTCCGATATCGAGGGCGCTCACTTCGACGTTGAAGAATTCAGGAATATCCAGGGGCAAGCATTCCACTTGGAGCTCCCGCACAATCGGTTGGAGAATGCCGCCGCGGACAACGCCGGCCGCCTTGCCGACAAAGTGAAGCGGTACATGCACCTGGATCTTTGCCGTGAGATCCACCTCATAAAGGTCTGCATGCATGACGTCACCGGTAATCGGGTGATACTGCATGTCCTTAACCAAGGCCACTTTGTTCGCCAAAGCGTCTGAGTTCGACTGCAGGCGCACCAAATGGGAGCCCTCAAGGCCGGCGACACGATTGGAGAACTCTTTCTTATTGAACTCCAGAGGAACCGCCTCAGTCTTGGGCCCATAGAGAATCCCGGGGATTTTCCCGTCACGGCGCAGACGCCGGGCCGTTCGTTTGCTTCCTACTTCACGAGCATCGACTTGAATCTCAAGGGTTTCCAAGGGAAGTTACCTCCTGGTACGTCGCTGACAACAAATTCTTTTAGACAAACAGAGAACTGATAGATTCTTCTTCATGGGTCCGTCGAATCGCTTCTCCAATCAGATGGGCTACGGACAAAACCTTAATCTTGTTACAACCTTTGGCTTCGGGGCCGAGGGGAATTGTGTTAGTAACGATCAATTCTTCCAAGGGGCATTCGGCAATTCGCTGTATCGCCGGCCCCGACAGCACCGGATGCGTACAACACCCAAGAATTTTCTTAGCGCCTTCCTTTTTCAAGGCATCGGCCGCCATCGTCAGCGTTCCGGCGGTATCCACCATATCGTCTAATAAAATCGCGATCTGATCTTTAACCTCGCCAATGATATTCATCTCTGCGACCACATTGGCACCAACTCTTCGCTTATCGATGATCGCCAGGGAGGCGTCGAGCCGCCTCGCGATGGCCCGCGCCCGCTCCACGCCACCAGCGTCGGGGGATACGATTGTGACTTCGTTGTGATTGAGTTGTTTCTTAAGATGCTGCAACAGCACCGGCGTCGCATACAAGTTATCGACCGGAATGTCGAAGAACCCTTGGATCTGCCCGGAATGGAGATCCATCGTAAGCATCCGCGACGCTCCGGCGGTCGTGATCAAATCCGCCACAAGCTTAGCGCTAATGGGCACTCGCGGAATTACTTTCCTATCCTGCCGGGCATAGCCGTAATAGGGAATCACCGCTGTTATGCGGTTTGCCGAAGCCCGTTTGAAGGCATCGAGCATGAGCAAAAGCTCCATCAGGTTGTCGTTACCCGGGGCGGAAGTTGATTGGAGCACAAAAACGTCTGTTCCCCGCACGTTTTCCTTTATTTCGACCTTGCTTTCACCATCACTGAACGTTTCCACCACCGATTTACCTAGCGGGACTTTCAGATACTGACTGATCTCCTCTGCCAGAGGAGGATTCGAATTCCCAGCAAACAGTTTCAATCCGGCGGTGTGCTGACTCATGGTCTAAAGTAAACAGTGATGCCGTTATCCAGTTTGCCGCTCATTATCACTCGCGAAGATTCTCTCTTGCTGCTCATAGTAGCTAAGCTCGACGCGATCCAGTGAAATGAAGGGCGCCGTTCATGGACGAACGGCGCCGCGTAAAAATTGTTCTTATACTCTCTTTTTTGCCAGTTTTCTTTACCAAAAACTGGCTGGGCGGGAAGGATTCGAACCTTCGATACCGGATCCAAAGTCCGGGGCCTTACCGCTTGGCGACCGCCCATCCCCGAACTTCTACAAAAGAAGTTCATCCGGCCGCACGGAAGATCGGATCATTCGTGCTCAAGAGCTCTTTGGCTCCCGCCCTCGGCGACCACTCTGTGATACTCCCCGATTATTTTCTCTTCGATCATCGTTCGCGTTTCGTTATTAATCGGATGAGCGATATCCTTATAGGTACCGTCTTTTCTTTTTTTGCTGGGCATCGAGACGAAATACCCAGTCGTCCCTCGAATGATCTTAAGGTCTCGGATCACGAAACAGTGATCTAGCGTGATGGTTACATAAGCCCTAAGTTTATCCTCATCGACAGGAAAGACCCTAACCTCCGTAACCTGCATAGGGACCTCCTCTTGAGATAAGCCAGAAGGGTTTCCGGTAGAATTAATGGGCTTCTTTAACGTTTCGCTGAGTTAACGCCTGCACCAAAAAAGTTTCTACCCCCTCCTGTTTTCTCAACCGGCGGAGAGCCTGCTCGGCCCTTCGCCTCGAGTCAAAAACACCAAATACGGACGAACCGCTACCTGACATGAGAGCCCCTGCAGCCCCCGTTCGAATCAATTTTTCTTTCAGCAAGCCAATCTCAGGATACCGGCCCGTCGCCACGGTCTCCAAATCGTTAACGAGTAATCTCTTTATTTTATCCGGACTCCTCAGCAGAGAAATAATGCTAGTATTTACCCTAGATTTTGTCAACTTAAGGCGCAGATTTCCATAGACCCAGGCGGTGGAAACCGGAAACCCCGGGTAGGCGATAACCAACCACAATGGCGAAAAACCGCTTATAGGAGTTAAGCGCTCGCCTATCCCCCGTGCGCGAGCCGGAACTCCCTTAATGAAGAACGGCACGTCCGCGCCTAGCGAGAGGGCAATTTTCTCAAGCTTCTTCAATGAATAATCGAGACCGAGGAGTCGGTTCAAACCGACGAGAACCGCCGCCGCGTCGCTGCTACCCCCTCCCAAGCCCGCACCCACCGGAATTCGTTTGCTAATATGGATATGAACAGATTCCCGAATTTCTTTGTGTTTCAGAAGCGTGCTAGCTGCTTGATACGCGAGATTCTTCTCGCCTCCCGGGACCAATGGATGATCGCAAGTCACCTCCAGGTGCTTTGAGTTCATCTCACCGGCGCCATGCGTTCTTTTTTTGGTGATTTCGATTTCGTCATAAAGCGATACCGGCACCACGATTGTATCAATGAGATGGTAGCCGTCCTTTCGCTTTCCGACCACGCGCAATCGAAGGTTGATCTTGGCGGGAGCTCGAATCTTCACGCGCCATTAGGTAACATAGCCGTCACCGAATTGCGAAGGACGATGTGATATGGCGTATGAAATCGCGAAATTTCTCGGCGCGGCGTGGGAAGCCGCAGACGCGGCCGGAACACTGATTCGCGAGAGCTGGCAGCAACCCAAAGAGATCGATTACAAAGGCGCCATCGATCTAGTGACTTCCGTGGACCGTGAATCCGAGCGTCGCATCGTCGATATATTGCAGCGAAACTTTCCGGATCATTCGATATTGGCTGAAGAGGAAACGAACCTCGTCGGCGCCAAGCGCAATTACCGCTGGATCATCGACCCATTGGACGGCACGACGAACTTCGCCCACGGTTATCCTCAGTTCTGCATTTCGATCGCCTTGGAGTACGACGGCAAAATCGTTTTGGGATTGGTTTATGATCCCATGCGAAGAGAGTGCTTTAGGGCCGTCAAGGGCCAAGGAGCCACACTCAACGGCAGCGCGATTCAAACCTCTGACATCAAAGAATTGGACAAAGCGCTTCTCGCCACCGGTTTTCCTTATGACCGGCGCGAGAAGGCGGAGTTTTATCTTACTTTCTTCAAAGAGTTCATGACTCGATCTCAGGGGGTTCGTCGCACAGGATCCGCGGCTCTCGATCTCTGCTATGTCGCTTGTGGGCGACTAGACGGCTTCTGGGAATTCAAACTTCATCCGTGGGACACCGCCGCCGCCGGCTTGATTGTCGAAGAAGCGGGCGGGAAACTCACGGACTTCTCCGGTCATTCGTTCTCTATCTGGGAAAACGAGACCTTGGCCTCGAATGGCACCATCCATGATGAGATGGTCGGTGTTATGAAACAAATCCATGTTTGACTTGGAGAATTGAGGATAGAGGATCGATGATCGATCTTCTATTCTCTATCCTCGATCTTCGGCTCCCACGTTGACTGCATGTACACCTGATGTTAAAAAGCTAACGGCGCCCGTAGTGAAAGGGATATCACGAGGGTCTCCGGAACCCTAAGTCCGAGTTCGATTCTCGGCGGGCGCACCAGCCAACAACTAATCAATATCAATACAGTTTTCATATAACTCTACTACAACTTTACTTCACCCCTATTTTCGCCGCCTGCCCAAAACCTGCCCACGCGCTTTGCCTATTTCTTAGGCTTTGCCCTCCCGCGGGCGATTTTGCCATTTATCACTTATCCCGTTGCTTTAAAGATTGGCTCTTCAGGCTTCAGTGTGTGAAGCCGGACTCGGAGATTGCACCGCGGAGACGCCGAGGGCACGGAGTAAAGAGTTTTTGATTAAAAAATACTCTTGAACTCTGCGCACTCTGTGCCTCTGTGGTGAATACTCCTTCACAATCAACCCTTAAGAGCCTAAAGATTTAAGATTCCCGCCCACTTTTCCCTGATCTGTTTTTTGAACTCCGCGCTCGATTCGGCCACTTTGGGAAAGCGATCGCGCAAAGGAAATGGACGGCAGGCATCGATCACCGCGCAGGAGCTCGTGTGGCCGGCATTTTCGTCGAACCGCGAACGCACCATCGGATCGAGAACATTCGCGCGGGTGTGATCGATGAGCGTGATCGAGCGGATCGGATCGCTCCGCGTGCAGACCGCCCACATGACGTCTTCGAGGTTGATGACATCGATGTCGTCGTCAACCACAATCACGTAGCGTGTTGGATGCGAAGGTTGGAGAAGCTGTGAAGCGACCACTGCCACCTGTCGCGCGTGGCCGTCGTAGGCCTGCTTAAGACTGACAAGCGTCAAGAGATTCCCCGCGCCGGCTTCCGGTCGGTACACCCCGGTGATGCCGCCGATCCGCGCGCGCTCGAGCAATTCCCATAAATTGGCCGATTTGATAATCGAATGGCGATAGGTGCTGTCGTGCGGCGGCCGTCCCGGCCACGCGCCTAAAATAATCGGATCATTGCGATAGTAAACCGCCTTTACTTGGATGACCGGTTCCGGCCTGGCATCGCTGACATAGTAGCCCGGCCATTCGCCGAACTTGCCCTCGCTCTTGAGCTCGTTGGGATAGAGGAAGCCTTCCAGAACGATTTCGCTGAACACCGGCAGTGGCAGACCCGTCAACCGTCCGGCGACGACAGGGATCCGTTCGTGCAACACCGAGCCGACATAATTATACTCAGACACGCGCGGCGCCAACGAGAAAGAGCCGGCGAAGAGAAACACCGGATGGTGTCCGGCAGAGATCGCAATCGGGCAAGGCTCTCCGGCTTTCCAATAGCTGTCCATAATAATCCGGCCATGGTGGCCCGGGGCAACAAAAATGCCCGCGCTCTTCTCGTCATGAACCATCACCCGGTAGGTGCCGAGATTGACCCAGTCGCCGTTGCGCTCGCGCAGGATCGCCACCGAGCCGGTGCCGATATAGCGCGGGGAACTTGAGCAGATTGACCCGCGCCCCTTCATCGACGTTTTGAAAGATCGCGCCGTCCTTGACCGCCATCGGCGGAAACTCGTCGAGATCATCGCTCCAGCCACGCATTTTGTCCTTCATGCTGTGAATCAAGTCCAAGCCTTCAAGATCCAGCGGCATCCCCAAGGTCAATGACAAGCGCTTGGCGCTCGACATCGCTCCAGCGAGCAGACGAAATCCCGCGGGATAGTCCTTGATGTTGTCGAACAGCAACGCCGGCCCGCGCGCCTTGGCGTTGAGCTCGACCACGGTGCCGATCTCTTTGTTCCAGTCGGCGCCGTCGACAGTCTTGACCTCGCCGTGAGATTCGACGGCGTTTAGCCAGGCTCGCAAATCAGTTTTCATTTTTTCCCTCGAGTCTTTGAACTAACCTCCGCCTTCACGCAAAAACGAGAATAAAAAAGACCTCGCCAATAATTCTCCAACCCATCTCTCTCCTCCGTCGCTCGCTCTTCCCTATTCGTCGGATATTTCGCCGCAGCTTGTTCGAACCCGATGATTTTTCCTTACAGACGCGAGACCTGCTGATCGATGTCAATTTCGCTATATCCCAGCCTCATATCAATTGCACCTTCACCCATGCAAATGATTTCATGATGGCGGCTTGACAATCCAAACCGCTAGACACTATTAAGGAATGAAAATTTCCATTGCGAGAACGGAGGAATCAGGATGGACGAAATTGTATATACGCCGCAGAAAGCCGCCTATCTGCGATGGATGGAGCAGGAAGGTATTCCAATTTTTGACGGACTTGCGGTCGAGGATGTCACCGAACTGCCCCGCAAGCCGTGGGCGCGCGTGGGGGGAACCGGTTCTTACATCCAGTTGAAGGGCAGTGGCGGCGTCACGGGCATGTACGTCGTCGAGATTCCGCCTGGCGGCGCGCTCGAGCCTGAGAGACATATGTATGATGAGCTGCTGTATGTTCTTAAGGGCCGCGGCAGCACCGAGGTCTGGTATGACGGCATGCGCAAGCAGGCTTTTGAATGGTCGGAGGGCAGTCTCTTTGCTCCGCCGCTGAATACCTGGCATCGCCTCTACAACGGAGCGCGCGAGTCAGCCTTTTTGTTGGCGGTCACGACCGCGCCGATCATTATGGATTTCTTTCGCGACCCGGATTTCGTTTTCAACAATAGTCATGCGTTTAAATCCCGCTATAACGGCGAAGACTCCTATTTCGCGATGAGCGACCGGCGCTACAAGGCGACGCGGACAAGCATGTGGGACACGAACTTTATCGCTGACGCGCGGGTCGCCACGGTCGAGAATGCGCCTTACAAAGTCGCCGAGGGAGGAATCACCTGCTTTGAGATGGCGGATAACAGTTTGATTGGTCACATTTCTGAGTGGCCGTCGGGCATTTACCACAAAGCGCACTATCACGCGGCAGGAGCAATCCTTCTGGTCGTCCGTTCGTACGGGTATATCTACATGTGGCCCAAAGAATTAGGCGTACGTCCCTTTCAAAACGGTAAAGGCGACCAGGTGGTGAAATGCAATTGGAAACCGGGCAGTATCTACAGTCCGCCCGACGGCTGGTTCCACACGCACCTCAACAGTGGACCGGAGCCGGCAAGACACATTGCGCTCCGTCTTGGCAGCCGCAAAAATCCCACCACGATTCATGACGCAAGCACCCGCAACAACCGCGAAGGTCCGACGACCAGCTTACGCGAAGGCGGCACACTCATCGAATATGAGGATGAGGATCCGGAAATTCGCCGGGTGTTCCTGGAAGAGTGCAAAAAGAATCGCGTCGAGTCCAGAATGCCGCCGATTACTTACCGTAGCGATCCGCTGATTGTCTACTGATGAATCTGGGCCTAGCAGGTTGCCGAAAAACCCTTTTGGTGTCCTTCGACAGGCTCAGGACGAGCGGAGAAGGCTTGAAATACCTAAAAAAAGTCCGTGCATGCTGAGCTTGTCGAAGCATTCTGCGCTTTTTTCAGCAACCTGCTAGTGTCCTGCATTGGGAAATCCGTTGAATAATTCAGGCGTCATTCCGGGCAAGCTGGCGATAGCTAGCGCGACCCGGAATCCAGGAATTTTCAAAAACTTCTGGATACCCTACCCGCCTTCGCGGGTATGACGATTAGAACGCGCGGGTTTAATATTTCGGAGCTTTCTTGCTAGGCAAAAGATTGTTACCCACCCGGTTGGACTCATTGGCTACCGAATACCTCTTGCAGCAACGGCGTCAACTTTTCTTTGACCGCCATCGCCTCCTTCGTATAAGTCTTGATCGCTCCCGGCAGCGGTACTCTCCAGGGCTCCGTGTGATCCGTCGGCACGTCCAATCGAGCGCTGACATAACCATTGGCGCGGGCAAAGATGGTTTGTCCTTCTTTAGACAAAAGCCAGTTAATGTAGATTCTGGCCGCATTGGGATTCGGTGCTCGGTTAAACAAGGCGAGAGTTCCATTAGTCGGATTCAGGTCGGTTCCCTCTTTCAGTTGCCGAGCGTCTACAATGGCAATCGGCACCCCTTGTTTCGCCCTGTTGATCGCGACAAAGTCCGCGGCACCGACAAGCACCAGATATCGCCCTTGACCGATAGCGTCCACCTCCTGCGCGTAGTCCCGGAGGATCGTCATCTGCTGCTTCCCTAGAGCGCGAATGAAATCCGGGCCAAGCTCCGGGTGAAGATAAAAGAAAGTAAAAGTCGCAATGCCAGGTCCGGCCCTGCGCGGGTCGTCCACCACCATCTTTCCCCGCCATTTGGGATTGAGCAGATCCTTGTGCGATTTGAACTCTTTGGCATTGACTAGCTTGGTGTTGTAAAAGATCGTGCCCCTGTGGAAGGGAGTCATCACCATAACCATTTTGCTCGGATCGAGAAATTCAATCGTTCCGCCGCGCCACGTTTTCGGATCTTTGACGTCCGGTAGAATTAGCGCCGGCTCCAAGGGATCGAAGGCTCCCATGGGAATCATTGATTCAAGCGCTGTGGTGGATCCATGGATGTAAATGTCCCAGAGAAATTGTCCCGCCTTCCGTTCAGCAGCGACCCTCGGAGCAACCTCGCGGCCGGAGGTTCCAAACAATTCGACAGGGATACCGTATTTTTTTTCAAAGTCCAGAGTGAGGGCGTCACGCATGCTAGCGGTCACGTCCGTAATCACCGATACCTTGCCTTCTTTCTTCGCGGCAGCAAGGGTGTTTTCCCAGTCGGCCCCGACGCTCCCCGCGTTGAAGCAAAAAAGTGCCACTACCATGAGAGCTTCGATCATCGCAACCGTGCGGTTCATCACGGCACCTCCCATGCGATCGACTATTTTTTTTGACGCGATCCTATATAAAGGGATTGACAGATCGTGTCAATCAGGTTTTAGAAGATTCCGTTATCATTATTCTTCAGGCGTCGAGTCCATACTCGCTCACCTTCACCCGGTCAAGGCAAGTCAGCGAACGACTCGCATAACTAAACGTCGTTATTAACGATATTCTAAAAAGGTATTTGACACGAACAGGAAAACATATAACGTTTAAAGCTATTGAAGCGGAATATTTGTAGAGGAAGGTGAGCCATGGCAACTCGCGATCGAGAGCGCACGCGGGAGCGTGACAACTATGAGGAAATCATTGCCCATCAACGCGCCGAGCGCGAGCGCTCTTTCACTGGCCAGGTCGTCATCCGTGGCGAAGAATTGCCCTGGGTCATGTCCCGCCAGGCTCTGGTGAAACATTACATGTGGCCTTCGCGCTATAGCCGCGAGACGCCCGAGACCGTCTTAGACGACTGGAATATTTTCGTTCAAGACATCAAAGTTCACTCGGGAAAACACCGTCATCAAGGCGGCCTCGTCATTTATATTATCGAGGGCGAAGGATGGTCCGAAGTCGACGGCGAGCGCCACGATTGGGAAGCGGGCGACCTGCTACTTTTACCTTTGAAGCCTGGGGGCGTGGAGCACAAGCACTACAACCGCTATGAAGACAAACCGGCCAAGTGGATTGCGTTCATCAGCGGGGCGCTATTCGAATGGGGCGCGAGTGAAATGGTGCAGCTCGAAAACCACCCGGATTTCAAAGCCAAGACTGTAGGACGGGGCGGGCGATGAACAAGATCCGCTCAACCGAAGAGAGTGCTGGCGTCCCGTACGCCGACAGAGCCGAAAACTTGCTCGAATGGCTCTATCAACTGCGCGATCGCCAGCGGCAGCATCAGCGCCAAGGCGCCTGGCTCATCAAAGGCCGCGATCTTCCCTGGGAAAATAATCGTCAAGGCAAAATGAAGTGGTTTTTACATCCCGCCCTCGACAACACGTCGATTCGCTCCATGATCGTGTTCGAGCAGGAAATCCCTCCGGGCGGGCGAAGCGGCGCGCAGAAAACACCCGGGGGATCGGTGTTGTATATCTTAGAAGGCAAAGGCTACACCCTTCTCGACGGCGAACGTCACGACTGGCAAGCAGAAGATCTGGTCAACATCCCGATACGTGCGAATGGGGTCGTGGTCCAACATGTGAATACCGACCCGCGCCGGCCGGTCCGGTTCGTCTCCGCGGACCTAAATCTAGTGGACATCTTGGGCGTTGATCGGGGCGCCGAGCTTCAACAAATCGAAGCGGCGCCCGATTGGGAAGAAAGCAAAAAGTGACGACCCGTCCGGGCTAGTTGCCGAGACGCTCTGGCCAAAGGAGAAACAAACGTTTCACCACGAAGGTCGCGAAGAGCACGAAGCTCGAAATTATAAAGTGTACATATCCTTCGTGTCCTTCGTGTGCTTCGTGGTGAGCGCGGCGTGGGAAGTTCTACATGCGCGATAGCGACGTCGACTTATACACATTCGAGCGCTTGCGCGACGAGTTCGGATCGTTCGCCGCGTCTGCGGCAGACGATGATTTGGGCCGCGCCCAACGCGACCTGATTGGCTCTCGCTATCGCGAAATACTCCGGGAGCTCACGGCCATGGTCAGCTACCAGTGGAAAGAGCATATGGAGCGAAGCGCCCTGAAAGGCTTTCTCTTTCATGGCGGCGTCGGTGTTGGCAAGACGGCGATGGCCAAGCGCTTGACCTACGAGTTGTGCCGCCGGTTCGGCGATAACGGCGTGGCCGGGCGTAATTCAGATGAAGTCGTCATGATACTCGTCGATGGCGCCGACGTCGCGCGCGGACGATATGGCGACACCGAGGAGCAGATCCGCGATATTTTCAAATACGCGCGCGACGGACAAAGCGGCGGACATCATCACCACGACGACGATCCAAAGCGGCGAACGGTTATTTTGTTCGACGATGTCGAATCGCTCTTCTTAACCCGCAACTCAGCCGGCGCGAAGGAATGGCATTTCAGCCAGAACTCGATCTTCTTCCATAGTATCGACGATCTCGACACCGCTCACACCGCCGTCATCCTGACCACCAATCGACTCGATCTCGTCGATGAAGCGATCGTGGACCGCTTTTTGAGCTATGAATTCGCGCCGCCACCAGTTGCAGTATTGGAAGAGGTGACGCGCGAAAAAGCTAAGTTGCAGCGACTTACCGAGGAAGATCTCCAACCCGTGCTGAATGCCATCCGCGCCCCGGGAGCGGTGAAAAGTATCCGTGAAATTGAACGCATGGTGATGCGCGCCTATGTCGACAAGCTGTTGAAAGCTCCGTGATCAGACAGTTTATAAAAAGGGAGGCTGAGTCCCAATGAAATTTACCACTGACGAACGAATAGACACATACAACGCCTGGCAACAGGCGCAGAAGATCCCAATCAACAGAGGGTTTTTTATCGAGGACCTGCGTAAAGTGGAAGTTGCGCCCTGGGATTATAAAGGCGGCATGGGGGCATTTATCAATCTCGAGGGCGCGGGCGGAACCAACGACGGTTATGTCTGCGAAATCTCGCCGGGAACAAAGTTGAAACCGCAAAAACATCTTTACGAAGAGATGGTTTATATTCTCGACGGTCATGGAGCCACTTCGGTATGGCAGCGAAACGGCAAGAAGCAAACCTTCGAGTGGCATCCTGGAAGCCTGTTCGCGATTCCTTTGAACGCAGAGTACCAACACTTCAACGGGCAAGGAAACGCCCCGGTCAGGTTTTTTGCCGTAACCAGCGCGCCTTTCATGATGAACCTGTTTCACAATCTCAATTTCATTTTCGCCAACGATTTCGTTTTTTCCGACCGCTTTCCGCCGGAGGAGGAAGACTATTTCAGCAGCAAGGGACAGGTCTGGGGACTCAAGATGTCGGTGAACTTCGTGCCGAACACATGGGACATGCCGCTCAAAGTATGGAATGAACGCGGCGCCGGCGGAAGACATGTCAACTTCGACCTCGCCGGCAACGTCATGGGCTCGCACATTTCCGAATTTCCGGTCGGCCGCTACAAAAAAGCCCATCGCCACGGCCCCGGCGCTCATGTGACGATTTTAAGCGGTCAAGGATATTCACTGCTCTGGCCCGAACACGGGGAACCGACCCGGGTGGACTGGAAACCGGGGAGCGTCGTGGTTCCTCCCTCGCAGTGGTTTCACCAGCACTTCAACTCCGGCGCCGATCCCGCTCGTTACCTGGCGCTGCGCTGGAATAGCTGGCGTTACAATTTCGTCGCGCTCGGTGACGACAAGCCGATCGAGGTCAGCGTCAAGGAGGGCGGCACGCAGATCGAGTACGAAGACGAGGATCCAAAGATCCACGAGTTCTTCGAGTCTTGCCTCCACAAAGCAGGCGCGCCCTGCCGCATGGGTTCCATGGTTCCCTGGTGCACGCAAAAGGGAATGGAATAAGTTTCGGGTCTCGCGTTCCGAGTCTCGGGTTTAAACACCAACCGAAAGGAAACCCCCCTCTTTAGTTCTCCCCCGAAGCGGGGGCGAAGAGGATCCGATTTCCTTCCCCCCGTCTCTAGACTGGGTTTGAATGTTCGGAGCGCGCGTTGTCATCCCGAACGAGAGGCCGTGTGAAAAGTCGTTTATGCGATGTGAAAGACTATGGTGTCCATGAAGACTTTTACAAATTGTCACGCTCCCGGAATTGCTTTGGGCTCAACTCCTTCCCCCTTATATTAGGACTGTTGCGAATAATCATAGATGAAGTGATTTTATGTAAACCCGATTTCAAGAGCTTGCTGGCTGAGGACCTTCCTTCCCCGATCCCATCGAGGATCGCGTCGAGACTGTCCCGACCAGCAAAAGAACGGAGCCAAAGGTTCAATAGAAAGTCGTCCCTGGGAGGACCGATATAAGGCGAACTTTCCGTTCACAGCACGTGGAATGGGTAATAAACAAAACAGGAGGATGAGAGATTGGCGCGATATTATTTGGGAGTGGATTGGGCGGATCAAAGCCACCAGCTGTATGTGAGTGATGAGAGTGGAAGAAAAATAAGAGAGCTGGAAGTCCAACAGACCGCTGACGGGCTGGCTGAGCTCGGACGGTGGCTTGAGGAGAGCCGCGGTCAGGGAATTGAGCTTTGGGCAGCGATCGAGAAGCCTGAAGGCCGGGTTGTGGATTTTCTTTTGGATCACGGTGTGGTGGTCTATCCGGTCAACCCCAAGGCCCTGGATCGGGCTAGGGATCGGTTTCGCATGAGTCCATCGAAGAGCGATGGTTTCGATGCTTATGTGCTGGCGGAGTTTTTGAGGACCGATCATGCTCATTTGCGCGCTCTTGAGCCCAATTCCGCCGAGGGCCAGGAGCTTAAGATGCTGACTCGGGATCACCAGCGGCTGGGGCGGCAGAAAACCCGGCTGCTCAATCAGATCGGGATAACGCTTAAAGAATATTATCCTGTTCCCTTGGAGGTCTTTGAGAGTTTGGACACTAAGATCGCGCTGGATTTTCTCAAAGCCTATCCTACCCCGCAGGCTCTCTCCAAGCTTACGCGCCGCGGCTGGAAGCGCTTTGCCAAGCGCGACCACCACCTCAGTGAAGCCCGCTGTAGCGAGCTTTGGGACAAGCTCAACAAACCTCAGCTGGCGGTTCCCACACATGTGGTCCGAGCCAAGGCCAAGCTTCTGGCAGCGCTGGTCATGCAGCTGGAGGCCTCGGTTAAAGCCGTCGACAGCTACAGCCAGGAGGTTCAAAGTTTTTTCGCCGCTATGCCGGCAGCTGAAATCGCCAAGACGCTGCCCGGCGGAAAAAGCGGCACCACGGTAGCGAGCATTTGGGCTGAGCTGGGCGACGCTCCAAAGCGTTGGAACTCCTTTAGGCACCTTCAGGCTGAGGGGGGAGCTGTTCCTGTCACCAAGGCCAGTGGCAAAAGCCATATGGTTCAGTTTCGATTTGCCTGTAACAAGCATCTGCGCCAGGCCATGTATTGGTTTTCCTTTAATTCTCTGCAGCGATCTGAGTGGGCGAAGAAGTACTATCGCAATCAACGGGCTAAAGGTCACAGCAAGCATGAGTCGCTGAGAGCTCTGGGAGCGAAGTGGCTCAAGATTATTTTCGTGATGTGGCGAGACCATAAACCTTATGACGAGAATTACCACTTGGCTAACATCGCCCGGCAGATGATGCGCCAGGCGGCATAAAAAATTTGGCGGCACTTGACAACCATCATAGAAAGTCTCGACGGGGAAGATAGAGATGGGGGTGCATGATTGACGAACGGTTACCCTACCTTTTTTGACTTCGTCATTTCTCTTTTCATCCGTGTCGTAGCAGCAGTTTTGCTCTTCGTGAACACCTGTGGCGCTGGGGAATCGAAGCCGGGTTGGCAGCGGGAGTGGGAAAAAACTCTCGGAGCGGCCAAGAAGGAAGGCAAGGTTGCGATTTACATCAGCGGTTACGAAGAGGTGCTGCCGGATTTTCAAAAAGAGTATCCGGAGATCATAGTCACTGCGGTTAGCGGCCGCGGTTCCCAGATCGGACAGCGCTTGATCGCCGAGCGGCGCGGCGAAAAATTTCTTGCCGATGTCGTAAGTTCCGGCGGCGTGACGACGTACCAGCAGTTGCATGTTGCCAAGCTGTTCGATCCGATTAAACCGGCGCTACTTCTTCCTGAGATCACCGACACGTCCAAGCGGTATCAGGGTATGCACCACTATGCCGATCCGGAAAAGCAATACATTTTTAGTTACGTCGGATCGGCGACTTATGGTTCCGTAAGCTACAACACCAAGTTGATCGACGCGAAAGATTTCAAATCCTATTGGGATCTACTCAACTCCAAGTGGAAAGGGAAAATCATCTCGCGCGACATTCGGGTTCCGGGCC
>VBKE01000522.1 GCA_005879605.1 Deltaproteobacteria bacterium | reverse complement strand
AGGATATCAAGTCGCCGATTTGATTAGCAGCGCGCAACGAAAGCCCTTTCCGTCCGCCAATCGCATCCGGCCACAAGAAGTAGAAACGACTTGCCAAAATTGCGGGGCTAACCTCGTCTTGCGTGTGGCGCGAAAGGGGAAAAACCCGGGAAGTAAATTTTGGGGCTGTTCCAACTTCCCAAAGTGTACCTTCACTCGAGAATACACAGCCTGATAACGTCAATTCAGGCTCCCTACAGGCACCACGGACGCTCCTTGCGGGGGTCGGACCGCGCTATGTCTCAGCCGTTTCAGCGTTTTTATCCCTTGGAATCCCGTTTTCCCATGTTAGCGCGTTATTTTCACTGCCAAATTCACCCCGTAAGCTTCACTCCGTTCCCGCAGTACAGATGTCCCGCACCGCTCAACTGCGCGGTGCACGGCCTTGATACCGAGCTCGCTTTAACGTTTTGAACGGAGCAAAGCGGTTAAAACGACTGGAACGCTTTGAACAGCTGGAACCAACGGCTTCTTAGCCGTGTTGCGAAGCGCCAGAGTTTGCATCTGTCTCATGCGACTCGTCAATTGCTGTATGCTGTCCCCAGAATTGCTCCAACGCAGCAAAACAGCAAAAGTAAAGACCTGACCATTTGAGCTTCCCCTCGCACCTTTTACTCACTGTGCACGCACGATCACGCGGCCGGTCATATAGGGATGCACCGCGCAACTGTAATCGTAGGTGCCAGGCCGATCAAATTGGCGACTAAAGCTTGCTCCCGGCAGCAAGAGATCCGTGCCTTTTGCGCCGTCCTGATACACCAGCCCGTGTGGCGCGCCGTCGTCATTGGTCCAGGTAACGCTCTCACCGGGAGCTATCGTGATCTCTCCCGGCGTGAACTCAAAGTTGGCGATCGAGACCTTGGCGCCCCCCTTCACCGCGGCCGCCGGGGCGGCGAATACCGGCTGCACCATTTGCGTACAGACACCGAGCACCAAAAGGCCGGTCAAGAGGCCGCCAATCATGGTGGACAGCCTCCAAAGGCCCTTGGTAATTTGTCGATTGTGCGTTGTCATCCTAACTTCCCGTCTTTGTGGTCGTCGCAGTTCGCTGAACGACAACCTTGCGTGGCGCGTTGCCCACCGCAATGGATTTCGTCTGGCCGCTCGTGAGGTCGACGACGGTCATATCGTTCGAGCCCTCGTTGGTCACGTACGCCGTTTTACCGTCGCTGGACGCGGTCGCCCAGTGCGGCTGTTTGCCGACCGCGACGCTGCGCGCCGGCTTGTTCGTCGCCGGGTCGAATAAGAGCAGCTCGCCCGGCCCCTGCACAACGACTATGCCGAACGCCGAGCCGCGCGGGTAACTAACGAAATGAGGCGAAACGCCTGTCGGAACCTCCCCGACGATCTTGTCGGAGGCCGGATCGAGCACCTGTACGGAGCTGACCCCGGCCTGAGTAAAGTAAAACATCTTGCCGTCGTAACCGAACTCCCCGTCGCGCGGCGTCTTCTCGAGCGGCAAGGTGCGAACGACACTGCGCGTAGCCACATCGACAAGGGCGAGCCCGAAATGGCCCGGTTCCTGAACGGTAACATATGCGAGCTTGCCGTCGGGGCTGATCGCTACCGTATGCGGGTTGGGAACCGCCATCGTGGCAACCACGGTCTGTGTCGAGGTATCAATGAAGGCGACACGGTTCTCGCCGAAGACCGTGACCAGCAGCAGCCGGTTGTCAGGCGTGAGCGCCACGCCGTTCGGCGCTTTGCCGACGTTGATCGTCTTCACGACTTTGTCGGTGGCGGTATCGATGACGTCGAGCGACGAAGACCCGTCGCCGCTTACGTAGACGGTGCGACCGTCCTGCGTTATCGCCATGCCGTGCGGCCCGGCGGCAACCGCCACCGTCGCGACGACTGCTCCGGCTCCGGTATCGATCACGCTCACCGTGTTGTCTTTGAAATTGCCAACGTAAGCCTTCGGACCCGCGGCGAAAGCGAGAGTTGCCACCAAAGTAGCTAAGATAGCGCCGGCGCACGGGATTTGGCGCAGAAAATATTGTGATCTTGGGAACATGGAAACCTCCTTGTTTGCTGGTGAGTAATAATGACCCGCGAAAGAACGTCTTTCTTACTCACTATACCGCTGGCTGTTCACTTTTATTCCCGGCCGGCGTACATAGACAACAATAAAGGTGCCGTGACCTGAGATGCCGGAATTTGCGAAGCGGAGTGGTGATAGTAGCCCCCACACCGAGGTGTGACCATGGGCCGTGGCTCGGGGCTGTCCCCGCGCGGTAGCGAGTCACGGGGCTGCGATTTCATCAGTGAGAACGTCGGTTCGCTGACATTGTCGGATTCCTCGAGGCTTTCGTCTCTCAGCCCAGAAGGTGTCGAGGCTGGTTTTGTCGCCTCGCTCCGACACTAACTTGACCTTGGCCAATCATTTACCGACGCTGCCACCTGATCTAACTGGATTCTGCAAAATGTAGCGCAGTACCATCAGCAAATGGTCGTCGCGCTGCACTGGAAAACTCTTAAATCGGCCCTGTCATACATGCCGGCTGCTGCCGTAATGCTTGTGATAACGCCGTACGTGACTGGTCAAAAGCCACTGCATGAATCGACTCAGATGCGAAGCTTCAATCACAAAGTGAAAGTGATTCGGCATCAGCGAGAAAGCAAACATCTTAACCGGGTGGGTGGCGCGCTTTCGCTAGCGCGAGGATAGAAAGAAAAGCCTGGTAGTCTTAAGCTTTATGAAAGATAGCCGTGCGACCATTTCCTCGGTTGATCACATGATAGACAAAACCAGCTTGCTGCCCGCGCGCGGGATTCTTGGCATGAGAGCGTCTATCATACCATCGCATGCGATCGCAACGGCGAAAAGTAGCCTCTCCCCTTTAATATCCCCCTGTTAAGACGTAAACCCCAAGACCCTGCAAACCCAACTCATCCCTACCTCTCGAACAGTTTTTTGAGGAGAGAGCGTTTCTCCGATGGTGAAGGTGGTTGCCAATCAGACTGCACATCCCGTTCTCTTCCCACAATGAGTTGAAACCTGAAAGGCGACTCCTCGGTCCCCAGAATAAGCGTGCCGCCGGTGGCTCCTAGAAATACGAGACCTGGGTCACCATGCTTCCCACCCAGCGGTTGACCATCAACGATGGCACCCAGCGTGCTACCCCGGTCCATGACACCGATATGCCCACCGTGGTTCACCAGTGTCACGTGGTGTCTCGAAACCTGGAACGGTACCGAGTCGGGTATATTCAAATCGTTGTGGGCCAAGGGATCGTTACTTTCCCTGCCAATTCGAAACGGGAACTTTTTGATGGGCAATGGGTTTTTGGGCAAGGCTTGAGCCGCTTGTGGCGTGGTCCCGTTCAGCACAACCGCGCCTGCTCTGACCAGGAAATCGGGGAGTTCCAGCTCCGGCACCGAAGTGCAATCATTGCACTGGCTTCGCGGAGTCTCTCAAAAACCGTTTTGAGCAGCTTCAGGGCCACCCCGGGATTGCTGTTGAGCGTCTCTAAAAATTGATCTCGCGGAATAACACGCACCTCGGTGTCATCGGCTGCCGTTACAGTTGCACTACGTGCCTTGTCGTCTATCATGCTCATTTCGCCGAAGGTTTCGCCCGGGTAAAGGTACGTAAGGTGAATGTTTTTGCCTTTCAGGACCTTGGTCACTTCAACTCGACCACTCTCGATGACATACGCTGTCTCACCCTGGTCGTTTTCCCGGATGATGATTTCGCCACTCTTGTATTGCGCAGTGGTAACCACGGATCACCTCCTCACACGCTTGTAATAATAGAGATTTTAGCAGGCAGCAACGCTATACTCGACGCACATGCATGTCAATTTGACCAGCCGGGAGTTCTTGTACCACCTACTGTGTTGGCGACCGTGGGGGCAAGTCCCCTTTGAGATCACGCCGTAATCCC
>VBKE01000263.1 GCA_005879605.1 Deltaproteobacteria bacterium | reverse complement strand
TCAGCGACACTCTTTAGTTACCTTTGCCCCATTCATAAAAGTCTGCGAGTTACGTTCGCAGTACGATCCGGAGTATTGAGAGGTCCCATCTTGTCTCTGGTTTGTTGAATAAGCTCTGTACCGATTCCCTTTCGCTGGTGGGATCCTCTGCGCCAAATCGGCGAGATAACGTGCGTTCGCGGGACCGTCCAATTATAGCAGCTATGCACAGAAATTGAGCAAGAATGTTCTTTTGAATCTTCATGGCTCGCCAAAACTTTGTTTATTCTCAGAGACTTGTTCATGGGAGTCTTACCTAGGTTAGCTGGCGTAGATTTTGCGCTCTGAAGCCCTTAACGGTTCGACATCCGGGCCAAGCGTCGATGGGAATCGCGATACTGGACGCGACGGGCCTGATCAGAGAACGGCTTTTATCGATTAGTTTCTACAACAAGGGAGGGAAAAATGGTCTCTAATTTCTTGAGTTACGCTCTGCTGGCCGGTGTTTTCTTAGCGTCGAAGTTTCGCATGCTCTGGCAGAAGCCTGTTCACGTCGGTCTAATTCGAAGACCGGCCCGCAGAAGCAAAGAGGCGTGAGCACGCAGCTCATAGTCATTTTACCCTCCAGTCGTCTCTACGGGTGCGCTGCGTTCGGCTAACTGGACAACATTGTTTTCACAGAACGTGTGAGACATAACCTTTATATGTTCCCATGACCATATTTGCCGCGTGAGAGCGAGTCCCTCTTTTTCCGCACCGGCCTTTAATCAAGTTTCCCAGACAATCATAACGTGCTCGTTCCACAATTCGGCGACTCATGCACCGGAGCGTAGGTTTCAGAACCACGTGCAAAACGCCTAGCGAGGTTGGCCCTCCGGTGATTCTGCCAAGGGGATCATCCGAGAGAACCTGCCTCAAAGGCAGGGTGTGGAAACCTTGCTGCAGGGCTTGTCTTTTTCCAATCCGACGGTCAGCTTGCAAATCCTCCGATTGCATAGTTAAGTTAAAAGTCGCTTATTTTTAGAAGTTGGGAGCAAGTCATGGCTGAGAATTTGAAACCTCGAAGCAGTGTGGTCACCGATGGGCCGGATCGGGCGCCATCGCGTGCGATGTTCAAGGCCGTTGGATTTAGCGACGAAGATCTGTCGCGGCCGATTATCGGTGTTGCAAATACGTGGATTGAGATTGGTCCCTGCAACTTTCATCTACGGCGGCTTGCGGCGAAGGTCAAGGAAGGCGTCCGGGCAGCAGGCGGCACGCCCATGGAGTTCAACACCGTGTCTATTTCCGACGGCATCAGCATGGGCGTGGAGGGGATGAAGTGCTCGCTTATCAGCCGTGAAGTGATCGCGGATTCGATCGAGCTCGTCGCGCGCGGCAATCATTTTGACGCTTTGGTCTGTCTTTCGGGCTGCGATAAAACCAATCCCGGCGTCGTCATGGCGTTGGCTCGCCTCGACATTCCCGGTCTTGCTCTCTACGGCGGCTCCATTGCGCCGGGGCATTTAGGAGATCGCGATCTAACTATTCAGGACGTTTTTGAGGCCGTCGGCGCCTACGGCAGCGGCAGAATTAACGCGGAACAATTTAAAGCCGTCGAAAACACGGCTTGCCCGGGTGCGGGGGCGTGCGGCGGTCAGTTCACCGCCAATACGATGTCTACGGTCTTGGAGTTTCTCGGTATCTCGCCGATGGGCAGTAACGGTATTCCCGCGACCGTAGCGGAAAAAGAAGACGCCGCGTTCAACGCCGGCAAACTGGTGGTCGATCTTTTGCGCCGCGATCTCCGGCCGTCCCAGATTCTCACCCGCAAAGCGGTCGAGAACGCGATCGCAGCGGTGGCCGCGACGGGCGGCTCCACCAATGCGGTGTTGCACCTGCTGGCCATCGCGCGCGAAGCCGGCGTCGAGCTGACCATCGACGATTTCGATCGGATCAGCTCGCGCACTCCGCTCATCGCGGATCTCAAACCGGGCGGCCGTTTTGTCGCAAACGATCTGTACAAAGCCGGTGGCATTCAACTCATCGCCAAGCGATTGGTGGACGGCGACCTCATTCATGCCGATGCCATGACAGTGACCGGCAAGACGATCGCCGAGGCCGCTCAAATGGCGAACGAAACGTCCGGACAAGAAGTAGTGCGGTCGCTGGCCAATCCGCTCAAGCCCACCGGCGGACTGGTTATCCTTAAAGGCAATCTCGCCCCGGAAGGTTGCGTAGTGAAAGTTGCGGGATATGAACGAATGGCTCACAAAGGTCCGGCGCGTGTCTTCGACCGCGAAGAGGATGCTTTTCAGGCGGTGCAAAGGGGACAGATCAAACCCAACGACGTTGTCGTGATTCGCTACGAGGGTCCCAAGGGCGGGCCGGGGATGCGCGAGATGTTGGGCGTCACGGCTGCGCTGGTTGGCGCGGGCTTGGGCGATTCCGTCGCACTCCTGACCGATGGCCGATTCTCCGGCGCGACCCACGGGCTCATGGCGGGTCATGTCGCGCCCGAGGCCGCCCATGGAGGACCGATTGCCGCTGTGCGCGACGGCGACACGATTATTTTCGATGTCCATGCCCGGCGCCTCGATGTGGAAATATCGGAAGAGGAGCTGAAGGCGCGACTGCGGCAATGGACGCCGCCGACGCCGCGGTACACGGCTGGAGTCATGGCTAAATATGCCAAGCTGGTCTCTTCGGCTTCGGAAGGAGCGGTGACAAGATAGAGAAAACATCACCCTATGCCAGTCGGGGTATTCGCCCTGAGCGCCAAAATAGATTGGGAAAGTTTTGTGAGATTGAGAAAAGGGGGGATCCACGATGGAGGAGTGGCCGATTTGGATTGCCGTTCTCGGCCTCAGTACCGGGGTGGCAACGCTGGCCTCTTATGTTATATGTCGGACTCGAGTGGGGCGAGCGAATGATCGGATCGTTCGCCTTGAAGAAGAGATTGCGCAGGTTCGTATCCGAGAAGAGGATAGGGAGAAAAAGTTAAGCGAAATCTTTGCGGCTGTAAGCTCCCTCCAAAGGACCACCGAAGAGCGCTTGCGTAATCTGGGACAAAAGATGGATGAATTTCTCGCCAGCGTAGGGCAACTGCAATGAACCGATCTCCTCTTGCCTCGCGGCCATAGCCGGTGAATCGTCGAGCCGCTGCTTCCACCCTGCGCCTTTGCCAACCGAAAATGACTTGCCGTTGGAGGATAGGGCACGGAGGAAATTCGCAAAGCTTTGAATCTTTCAAAGACGACAAGCTTCGCTGCTTGCCCGCGCGGAATCTCGTTGCCGTCCGATGCGTCTTTCAAGTTTGACAGCTCCCTGCGGCGTTCGATAACCTTCCGGCCAATGAGCCCGTCAGCCTTCTTTGACTTCTTGGTGACGGACGTCCAACCTCCACGATCACGAAAGGAGATTATCCATGAGCCTCGATTTTGTCACTAACCAGGAAGTGATCATCGCGGCGCGGCGCAATCTCACTCAAGATATCTGGGACTATTTAAGCGGCGGGTCGGAATCAGAAACCACGATGCGGCGGAACCGGCTCGGCTTCGACAGTCTGGCTTTGCGGCCGCGGGTCTGCGTGGATGTTTCGAAGATAGATACTTCGACGACTTTCCTCGGACAAAAACTGCGCATCCCCGTCATGATGGCGCCGATCGGATCGCTGCAAACGATTACGCCGGAGGGGGGTGTCGCGGTAGCCAAGGCGGCGGCGGAGTTCGGCACGATGAATTTCGTGAGCTCGGTCACCCAGCCGAGCCTCGAAGAGATCGCCGCGAGCACAAACCATCCCAAAATCTTTCAGCTTTACATTCGCGGCGGGCTCGACTGGTGTGAAGAAATCCTGGAACGAGTGAAAAAAGCCGGGTATATGGCGCTTTGCCTTACTGTGGACACGGCTCACTACAGCCGGCGCGAGCGGCAGATGATGAACCGCTGGCTGCCGCCGAGCAAGCGAGTGGAAAGTCAGCGCATCTATCAGGCGATGGTCACTTGGGAAATGATGGCGGCGATCAAGAAAATCGCAAATATGCCTTTTATTTTGAAAGGCGTGGCGACGGCCGAAGACGCGAAAATTGCCGTGGACCATGGCGTGGACGTCGTTTATGTCTCAAATCACGGCGGACGACAGCTCGATCAGGGCCGGGGCACGATGGACATCCTTCCGGAGGTCGTCGCGGCGGTGAACGGCAAGGCCGATGTTCTGCTCGACGGCAGCGTGCTGCGTGGCACCGACGTTATTAAGGCGATCGCTTTGGGCGCCAAGGCCGTGACCATCGGCAAACTGCAAGGTTGGGGTTTGGCAGCGGGCGGAAGCGCCGGATTGGTGCGCGTGCTTGAACTGCTCGAAGAGGAACTCATTATCGATATGGGCCTGTTGGGTGTCACGCGCATCGATCAGATCGATGCCAAATACGTTTGCCAAGCGCCTCCGGTGACTTTCCCGCACGAGATGAGCGCTTTCATTCACATGCCGGGTGGTCAGTTGCGCTGATCGAATCGGTTTCGAGTTTTGCGTTTAGAGTCTCGAGTTCTCCTCTCAAAACTCGAAACCCGAGACTCGGAACGAACAAACCGTTTCAAGGCAGGCATCCATTGCCATCGTCCCGGAAGGGCTCATCGTTTCGCGACCCTTGTTCCGTGAAAATCCAGGTTAGTGGTACGGGTTGTCCAACGCGGCTTGTTTCATCTGCGCGTGCAGGTCGACCATCGTGAGCGCGCAATACTCCATCGTATATCCGGCGCGGTATTCGATCCCGTCCTGGAGGGCGCGGGTGAGAACCGTGCGGTTGAACGCGCCGTGTCCCATCGCTTCCTCGCCGCCTTCGCCCAGTTGGTGCGTGTCCATGTCGGCTTCTTCGTGAGTCGAAAAGTAAACGGCCTGTTCCTTGGTAAAGCCGTAGTGAGTCGTGAGTGCCGTATACCATTCGCCGGACCAGTGCGAGAGCGATTCTTCGAAGACGTGGAGCCCCCAAAGTTCGACGATAGAACCATCGATGAAAATTTTATGGCAGAAGTCGTTAATCGCGCGCGCCGCCGGCAGGTAGGGATCTTCCAGCATTTCTTTGCGGCTAAGTCTCATCGCTTCGGCTGTCTGCAGCAGTACCAGCACGTGTCCCGGAGCCTTGGGGGAGATCAATTCGTCGGCGATCTTGGCGCAAAAAGGGCCCAACAAATCAAAATTACGAACAAAAAATGGCAGATGCGTGTAGTAGGAGACTGCGTTCAGGCCGTTGACCTCCAGGGAGAAATGTCCCCAGTTTTTAAAAAACTGCCGAATCACCGGGAGAGGCAATTTTCCTTCCCGAAGTTGCGTCATGAAAAGTCCCTTGTGGATCTTTTCGTGCCATGCCTTGTAAAGTGTGGTGTAAAGATAGTCCACATAGGCTTTGGCGTCGGCTTCAGTCATTTTTTCGCCGGCTTTGGGCTCTCTCGGTTTATCCACTTTGCCTCCCGGAACGTCAAGTTTTCTAATTATTACAGGAGTTATCATCAGCCTAAGACCATGTCAAGTTAAGTGCGCGAATTGGAATTCTTTCGTCGCTGCGTTAAGATCAGCCAATGGTAACAAGGCCGAGTAAAGAGCTGGAAACCTTTCCCAATCCGCGTCCCGGACGAGACTATGAGATCAACATGGAATGTCCGGAGTTTACCTGCGTTTGCCCGCGCACGGGCCAACCCGACTTCGCCACGATCCGTATCCGCTACGTGCCCGCAGAGCTCTGCGTAGAACTCAAATCGCTCAAACTTTATCTCTGGTCCTACCGTAATGAGGGGACGTTTCACGAGGCGGTGATCAATCAAATCCTCGATGACTTGGTGCAGGCGTGCCGGCCAAAGGCGATGACCGTCACCGGCGACTTCAATGTCCGGGGCGGCATTCACACGACAATCACTGCTGAGCACAGGGCTCAATAGCTGTCGGGCCGGTTGGTTATTCAATTAACCATCGATCGAGCTGACTTCGCTTTTCTCCAGCGAGATGTCGGATCTTCCTTTCCTAAGACAGCTCATCATCGTCCTCGCGGCGACGATTTCCATTGTCTTTGTTTTTCAAAAATTGCGCCTGCCGACCATTGTCGGATTTCTTCTCGCCGGCGTGATCATCGGACCCAATGGGCTTCAATTGATCACGAGCCTCAGCCAGGTGGAAACCTTGGCCGAAATCGGCGTCGTGCTCCTGCTCTTTAGCATCGGTTTAGAGTTTTCCTTCGAAACGATCGTCTCGGTGCAGCGCCGGGTGATTTGGGCCGGACTCCTTCAGGTCGGCCTAACGATACTCCTCGTCTTGGCCCTCACTCGTTTCTTCGGTCTTTCGATTGAAATTGGAATCTTCTACGGATTCTTGCTGTCCTTGAGCAGCACCGCGATCGTGCTGCGGATCTACAATGATCGGCGGGAGATCAATTCGATCCAAGGCCGCCTGGCGAGCGGTGTCCTGCTCTTTCAGGATCTTTGCATCGTGCCAATGATGCTGCTGCTCCCCGTCCTGGGTCAGTCGGGGAAAGGCTCTCTTGTTTCGATTGTCTGGGCTGTGGCGAAGGCGCTGTTTGCGCTGGTCCTGATCGTCTGGGCCGCCCGGCGATTTTTGCCGCGGCTCTTGCATCAGGTTGCCCTGCTGCGCAATCGAGAGATTTTTATTCTTTTCGTCGTTTTGATCTGCCTCGGGACGGCGTGGTTAGCATCGGAATCGGGACTTTCACTGGCTCTCGGAGCGCTGATTGCAGGTCTCGTCATATCCGAATCCGAGCTGAGTCATCAGATCATCGCCGACGTATTGCCGCTCCGCGATTGTTTCAGCGGCATTTTCTTTATTTCCATCGGCATGTTGCTGAATCTCGATCTTCTCACGCGCGACTTTCTTACGCCCCTGATGAATCTTTTGCTTATCGTCGGTATTAAGAGTTTGCTGATCTTCGCTGTTTTCTGGTGGCTCTATGGTTCGATTCGTTTGGCGGTTCTGCTTGGCTTGAGCTTGGCCCAGGTCGGTGAATTTTCCTTTATTCTGGCCAAAGCCGGCATTAACTATAAGCTGCTAACCCCAGCGAACGAGCAGCTCTTCCTGGCCGGCTCAATTCTCAGCATGATCGCCACACCGTTTCTTATTCAGTCCGTCCACGGCCTGGCCGTTGGACTGGAGGCGATGCTTGGAGCATCCCCAGAGAGTACATCTGCCGGTGAAACTGCCGCTTCGGAAAATGTCGCCCAAGGTCATGTCGTCGTTGTCGGCTACGGCTTGAACGGACAAAATTTAGCCCGAGTCCTCAAAGAAGTCGGCATTCCATACCGGGTTCTGGAAATGGACCCGGATTTGGTGCGTTGCGCCAAAGCAGCAGGCGAGCCGATTTTTTTCGGCGACGGAACTCGCCCGGAAATTTTGCAGCAAGCCGGCATCCGCCAGGCCCGCGTGGTAGTGATCGCAATCTCCGATCCGGCGGCCACCGCGCGGGTAGTGTCGCAAGCGCGCCGCTTGAGACCCGACGTTTATATCATCGTCAGAACCCGCTACGTAGCGGAAATCGATCATCTTTACCGCCTGGGAGCCAACCAGGTGATACCGGAAGAGTTCGAGACCTCGGTGGAGATCTTTGCCCGAGTGCTAGAAGAATATCATGTGCCGCGAAACGTCATCTCCCTCCAAGTCGATTTGATACGAAAGGAACATTACAGCACGCTGCGCGGCCTGCGGCTACAGGGCAAGCAGCTCGATGAGCTGAATCAGTTTCTGGTGGGAACGACCACCGACATTTTCTCCATCGTCGGCGCTTCCCCCGTAGTGGGCAAGAGTCTGGAGGAAGTCGATCTGAGGTCGCGCTGCGGCGCAACCGTGATCGCCGTGGTTAGAGCCGGCAAGTCGTACCACAATCTGGGCGCTGACTTTGCCTTGGCCGCTGGCGACATGCTGGTTCTCTTGGGCGACCACAAAGCTTTGGATGACGCCGCGCAGATTTTGAACCCGCAAACGAACGTTGACTCATAGAGCCGGGCAATCCACCGTAAGACTCGAATTTTTTTGCCTGAGGGCCGCGGGTGGTCATCGGGACTGCTGCGGTTCTGAGCTGCGCTCTGATGCGCCAAAAAAAAGTTTTGCTTTTGAGCAAAATTGTTCTTGCTTTTTATTTTTGTTGGTGTAGCGTCATTTTGTTCAAACCATGCGATCGAATTTCAAATATCAAATGATGATCTTTGGCTTCTCTGAATGAGCAAGCATAACGAGCATGGCCGGCTTAGAAGATAATCTCCGCAGGGTTCCACCGCAGAATCTCGAGGCCGAATCCTCCGTGCTGGGCGGCATCTTGCTTGAGAACGACGCGATTAATGTCGTCTTGGAGCTGCTTCGCACTGGGGACTTTTACCGGGAGTCCCACCGCAAGATCTTCCGCGCCATGATCGAACTAGCGGACCGCAGCGAACCGGTGGACATCATCACACTGAGCGAGTGTCTCAAAAACCGTGGAGAACTCGAAGCGGTAGGGGGTTCCGCTTACCTGGCCTCCCTCAATGATTTTGTTCCGACCGCTGCAAATATTTCTTACTACGCCCGCATCGTCCGAGAGAAGTCGATCCTGCGGCATCTTATAAACGCGGCCACAGAGGTGGCAACCAAAGGATACGATGGAACGGGTAACGTTGAGGAGCTTTTAGATTCCGCCGAAAGGGCGATCTTCGACATCACGGAGCAGAGAATAAAGGGCTCTTTTGTGAAAGTCGGAGACATGATGAAAGACTCCATCAAAATGGTGGAGAAACTATTCGAACGTAAAACGATGATAACCGGTGTGCCTACCGGTTTTAAGGATTTGGACACGAAGACGGCCGGCCTACAACCAGCGGATTTAATTATTGTTGCCGCCCGGCCCGGTATGGGTAAAACCGCTTTCAGTTTAAATATTGCAAGTCACGCGGCCTTTTCAGGCTACGGCGTGGCTGTCTTTTCATTGGAAATGGCGAAAGAACAGTTGGCGTTACGACTCCTGTGTTCGGAGGCGCGGGTCGATAATTCAAAAGTGAGGACGGGATATCTTTCAGACCGGGACTTTCCGAAACTAGCGACCGCGGCAGGCAGGCTCCACGATGCGTTGATCTTCATTGATGACACGCCGGCAATCTCTGTTTTGGAACTGCGTGCCAAAGCGCGTCGTATAGCTCGGGATAGGGAAAAGAAGTTGGGTCTTATCATCGTCGATTATCTCCAGCTCATGCGTGGAACCGGCGCAGCGCAAAATAGAGAACAGGAAATTTCCGAGATTTCGCGGTCGCTCAAAGCCCTGGCCAAAGAACTCAATGTTCCTGTGCTGGCAGTTTCGCAGCTTAATCGCCGCGTTGAGGATCGCAACGACAAAACGCCGCAGCTATCCGACCTCCGAGAGTCCGGTGCCATCGAGCAGGATGCGGATGTTATCGCTTTCATTTACCGTGAAGCCGCCTATAATCCGAAATCGGATGATAATACAGCTACGATCACCATCGCTAAGCAGCGCAATGGCCCCACAGGTGACCTCACTTTGACCTTCCTGAGAGAGTTTACGCGCTTCGAAGACTACTCGGGACGTGACGAGGAATTTTTCGGAGAAGCCGAAGAGGCCTAAACGAGTCGGCGTTTGGCAGCTGATTTAAGCCCCTCCGCCGCGACGGCTTGTTGGCTCGTCTACTTTCATACTTCCCGTTCGAATCGAACAGGACATCTGATTCATTCCGCGGCCACTTCAACGATACAGCAGCACCGACTCGCGCTCGCTGAGCCACGTGGCCTCGTCCGCTGCGGCGAGGATGTCGAGATCGGCGGGCGTGGCAGCGGAATTATCCACCCATTGGCGCAGCAGCTCGCTTCCGTTGATGAGATCGATGGCGAGCCGATCGCGTTCGTACTCATAGGGAAAGTCGCGCCAGAGATCATAGTCCGGTCGCAGAGTCCGCCAGGACTTCAGCGCAAGGGAGAACAGCCGCCACGGCCGAAATGCATCGTGGTCGTAGGCCGCGTCGTCGACGTGGATTTGTATTCCCGCGCACGGCTTGCCCGCGTGCTTGTGAAACGTGGGCGCGAACCAACAACCCCGCAGCCGGCAGCCACGCATCCATTGCGGGGCGAGCGATTCCATCTTCGCCATTAGAGCGCGCGGCTCAAGATCCGGCGCCCCGAAGAGCTCCAATGGGCGCGTCGTGCCGCGCCCCTCCGAGAGGGTCGTGCCTTCCACCATGATCGTTCCGGGATAGCAGCGCGCCATCCAGAGATTGGACGCGTTGGGGCTCGGATTCACCCACGCGCGCTCGCCGAGCGGCCAGCCGTAGCCTGGCGCGCTCGACGGCTGCCAGCCATCCATGGTCACGACCTCGCACTCCACGTCGAGGCGAAGCGTCTTCACGAACCACTTCGCAAGCTCACCCAAGGTGAGGCCGTGACGCATCGGCAGCGGCCCCGCGCCCACAAAGCTTTCCCAACCCGGCCGGAGCCTCAGTCCCTCGACGGGACGGCCGACCGGATTGGGCCGGTCGAGCACCCAAACCGCCTTGCCCCGCTCCGCAGCCGCTTCGAGCACGTAGCGCAAAGTCGTAATAAAGGTGTAGACGCGACAGCCCACGTCCTGCAGATCGACGAGCAGCACGTCGAAGCTGTCCATCATCGCCGCCGTGGGACGGCGTAATTCGCCGTAGAGGCTAAAGACCGGAATCCCGTGCACCGGGTCGTTGAAGTCCGGCGACTCGATCATGTTGTCTTGCTTGTCGCCGCGGAGCCCGTGCTGGGGGCCGAACGCGGCAACTAAATTAATATCCTTGAGCGAAGCAAGCGCGTCGAGTGAATGAACCAGGTCGCGCGTCGCAGAGGCCGGGTGCGCGAGCAATGCCACGCGGCGGCCCGCCAGGGGCTTTCTGAGGGCGGACTCTTCCAGCAGACGGTCGATTCCGAATTTCATCGCTTGCCTACGTCGGATTGTTTACAGCTACCACGTCTCGCGTCTTGATCTCCAGCGCGAAGGCATCGGGGTGATGAAAGTCGGGCGTGCCCGGCGGATGCGTCAGCGCCCAATAGGAGAGCATGCCGCCATCTTCTTCGATCACTGCGGAAAGCGCCAGCCGCAACGGCGCGGCTGGCTGTAACGCTGGTAGACGATCGAAGCGGATGATTGCATTGAGTTCGAGTCTGTTCTCCGCGTTGCGCACGCTAATTCTTGGCGCTAGCTCTTCGTCCACAAGCGGCGCGCCGTCGCGATACCTGCGAAAGGCATAAGCCGCCCACTCGCCTGACGGGGCGAAGTTGAACTCGTAATATTCCGAGTTGCCTTTCACGGCGATGAAAGCTTCAAAGCACGTGTGCTGCCAGAGGCGATCCGCCCTGCGCGGCGGCCGAGGGGGCGGAATCTGCAGGCGAGTTAAGTCTCCGTCGAGAGTATAAGCAAGAGCAAGCGCCCCATCCTCCGTCCAGCGCACACGTGCTTCGATCCCCTGTACGGCTTGGCTGTATGTCCCGGGATGGCGCGTGAGCACGGCAGTACAGGGAGTGGAAGGCGTCATCGTGATCACGATTTGAGCCTAACGCTTTGGGTGAGAGGCGCGGTCTCCCCGCGTCCTTCTCAACGCAATAGTTAGACGGGTTCTACAAAGGGTCCGCACCAAATAGCTTCGCCTCCAACTCGGTGTGCGTGGGCACCCTGTTTTGCTCTA
>VBKE01000445.1 GCA_005879605.1 Deltaproteobacteria bacterium | reverse complement strand
GTTGGTATTAGTTAAAGGCTCACAGCGAAGTCGCTTGCTCACGAAGGCAGTGCGAATCAGTGTGACGGGACACGATCGAAGGGGCAAACCACTTAAAGTGCTTTCCCCGGAAATGCAAACTATCTTCGGAAGCTTCAATGGCAGGTTGAGTTTTCAGCGTAGCCCGACTCGATGGGTCGAGCCTAGTTATGTGAGCCGTGCAGCCGAATTTATGAGATCACTTCCATGAGGCCAGCGGTCAGGCAGCAGTGAATGGTTGCTTGTAAGTCGCCAGCTAACGATCGGCTTGAGAAGGATCTTCGGCCCGCTCGCTCCGCTCGCCGGTCTTGTCCTCTCAGCCTTAAGCGTTACAAGGATACGGAAAAGTGAAACCTGAGCACGTCGTTGCGATCGCTCTACGTCTTTTCGCGATTGCTCTGTCACTCTCAATCGTAAGCAACTTCACTGGCTCCGCGTGGTATTACATTATCAGCGGCGGCTCTAATGCTGGTTTTTCCCTACTAGTGATACTCTTCACAATCTTACTCGCTGTCTTGGCATTTCTTCTTTGGCGCTTCCCGTTCTGGATAGCTTCAAAGCTCCTCAAATTCGATGATTCTATGAACAGACCATCAAGTTGGGGCTCGCTCGACGAAGTACAAACCGTAGCATTCACAGTTATGGGCGTTTATTTCTTATTCCAAGCGGTTACTGGGACGATTTATTGGTTAGCCTTATTTACTACTGGATTCCCAATTGCCCCTGAGCCCCAGCAATGGGCGTCAATGCTGATGACTATTGCGGAATTTCTTCTTGCTTGCTTCTTGATATTTGGGGCAGCGGGATTGGGGGCGTTAATCAGCAAAGTTCGACGCCTTGGAACAAACTGATTCCTTATAACCCGCCGCTGGAGCCGATGGCGAAATTATCAAGGCACGCGTTCTTTTCTTTGTAACGGCTCAGCGGCATACCGTTAGGTTCGTAGACCGACGAAGACGGCTACATATGGATGGGCCAAGAGTGAGCAGGGTTAGCAGGCAAATGTCCAAGGTGGCGGGTCGGGTGGTTGTCGAGCGGTCGGATCCGACCGCGGTTTCGCGCGAGCTTTGGAAAGGGCTCGTGAAATTCAACCGCGAGCAGGCGGGGCCGCTCCGCTATAGGCGCACGGTGCTGAGCGTCCGGGACGGCAAAGGACGATTGTTGGGCGGGCTGATCCTGCTGTCTTACTGGAGAGAGAGCTACATAGAACTGCTCTGGCTCTCGGCGCGAGCGCGCAAGGCGGGATTCGGCAGCCGGCTCATCAAGGAGGCCGAGCGCCGCGCGCGGCGGCGCGGCAGCCGCCTGATTCACCTGAACACGTACTCGTTCCAGGCGCCCGGCTTCTACGAGAAGCACGGCTATCAGCGCTTCGGCGGAATATCAGGCTCGCCGCAGGGCGAGAGCCGGCATTTTTACGTGAAGCGCCTATCAGGCCGAGGCAATGGGGCAAAACGAACAGGGTCGAGCATGGATATGTTGACAAAGATTGTCCAGAAAGCAATGCTTGACCCCGATCCGGCTTCTGCTACCCGGGCAAAAGAATAACAAGTAAGAGGGGGATGCGATGAAGGATGAGTCCGTTGGTGGTGTTCACTGGAGTTTCTGGATAATTGGCGCTGTCGCGCTGATCTGGAATGTCATGGGCGTCATAAATTTCTTCGGGCAAATGAATGCAGACGCGCTCGCTGCAATGCCCAAGGCGCAGCGCGCGATAATCGAAGGCCGACCCGCATGGGCCACCGGAGCTTTTGCGATAGCCGTTTTCGGCGGCGCGCTTGGCAGCCTTCTGCTTCTGCTCAGGAAGTCGGCTGCGTACTATTTGTTTATCGCAGCGCTACTTGGCGTGATTGTGCAAATGACCCCTTACCTTGGCATGGCCGGTTCGACAATCGACTTCGGTCCGTTCGAGATCTCGATGTTTATTCTGATGCCGCTGGCGGTGCCGGCGTTTTTGATCTGGTATTCGAAGCAGGCCGAGAGCAAGGGTTGGATCAGCTAGGAACAATCGGTAACTAATTAACGAAGCGGAGCGGCTAACCTCGCTCTAACTCTCGTTAGGCTCTCGATAGAGGGAGCGTACATTTAGGTCGCTGTAACATAAAGGAGACTCGTCATGGTTAAAGTAGCCTTGTTCGTTCGTCTGGAAGCAAAGCCTGGCAAAGAAAAGGAAGTGGAGAACTTTCTTCTTGGCGGACTTCCGCTCGTCCAGGAAGAACCTGCCACCACTGCGTGGTTTGGAATTCGCCTCGGCCCCTCAACTTTCGGGATCTTCGACGCTTTTCCAGACGAGAAAGGGCGTCAAGCGCACCTCTCGGGCAAAGTCGCCGCTGCGCTGATGGCGAAGGCTCCCGAGCTCTTCTCGAAGCCACCCGTTATCGAGAAAGTTGACGTGCTTGCGGCTAAGCTTCCCTAACAGGACGGCGGATTCAACCTCGAAGTGCAACGCGGCTGAGCTTAGGCCTGAAGGGCGCCGAAACGATATTGATGCCTAACTCATCGTCGTTGGAGCGGACGAAAAGCCGACGACACTACGCTTTGCCGATCGCCGTTCAACTCAATCGGTTAGACAACCTCTTAGACCGCGCGACAAGGAGGGCACCGCGCGAAGGTCATCCGCTTGGCAAAGAGGCATTGATACAAGAAACAAGACCTGTGATTCTAAATTTCTGCTAAATTTGTTATCGAGACTTGGTAGTATCTATCGGTTCAAACTCGCGCAAAGGAGGTTATCATGGCCAGGATTAAGCACATTGCTATTAGAACAACAGACCCAGAAAAGACATCCGCCTTTTACCAGGAGGTGTTCGGTCTCAAAAAGGTTGGCCTGGGGGTCAACGGTATTTTTCTGTCCGATGGCTACATCAACCTCGCCATTCTGAAGTGTCGTCCTGAGAGAGAGCGTGGAGCCGGTAAGATCGGCATCGAACATTTCGGCTTCCAAGTGGACGACGTTGAGGCAACCCTGGCGAAACTTGGCCAACATGGAGGAACGTCCCTGGGTACCCGCGTGGACGTCACACCCACGGATGCCGTACGGAGTACCAAAGAAGGACCATCGCGAGTGGTTCACGTGGCTCACGACCGTCGAACAGTGCCCGAATTGCGGATACGTGGCACCGGGTAAGTGATGCACGCATCTTTGGTAACAACGCTGCCTAACCAGCGGCTTAAGACTGATGTCGAGAAGGCTCGCTTTTTTCGCCACGGCTAGCCGCATGGCGTTAGAACGCACGAAAACATGGCGACGATCATTCTTCTTCCTGGAATGGATGGCTCGGGTTCATTGTTCGAAGACTTCATTGCATCGCTTCCCTCGGGCGTGGAAGCAATGGTTGTCAAATACCCACCCGACCGTGCGTTGGACTATGCCGAGCTGGAGGCGTTGGCTAGAGCAGCGCTCCCTATCCAAGGATCCTTCCTATTGGTCGGCGAGTCATTTTCCGGTCCCGTCGCGGTAGCTCTGGCTGCCTCAAGTCCTGTGGGCTTGCGTGGTCTCGT
>VBKE01000444.1 GCA_005879605.1 Deltaproteobacteria bacterium | reverse complement strand
GTGAAAATCTGCTCGTCGAGAATCGCAACGGCACCGATGCAGTCCCGACCGCTTTCGTCAGCCCAGATCTTTGACGTGATGTAATCGACGGAGTCGACAATGTTTTTATCGCCATCGTTGCCGATGGCGCCATGAGGCCGCTGCGACGAGTTACCGACGATGGGCACATGAGTGTCGATCAGCAGATTGAGCCAATAGATCGTCTCCTCGACAAACGGGCTCCCTTCAAGCCAAATCCCGCCCAAATAGTGGCCGCTGCGGAGCGCTTGTTGCACGACATTGGTGACCCGCGCCAGTGCCGCCATCGGCGGCTCGTTGCGGAGATAACCGGGACGATAGGGAAAGAAATCCGTGCCGCGAATTTCCGCTGGAATGTCTCCCTCGCCAACGTCGGTTCGCTCACCGAAAGCGCGTCCCTTGGCATAGCCGCCGGATGGCAAAGCTCGATAAAAATCGAAGTCCGCTTTCGCCGTAAGCAGACAGCCGACGCCTTCGTCCGAAATTCCCAAGCGATCGATCTCTTCGAAAAGACGCGACCCGTCCGGAAAGAACGGCACCCGGCAGAGTTCCGCCGGCACATTTTTTTCGGTGCCGTCTATTTCCCACGCTTGTCCGTTGGCTTGGCGGGCCATGTAGGGCAACGGGTAGAGACCATCCTCCGGCCTGAGTGTCACTGCGTAGACCGCTTTATCGTTGGGACCGGTTGGTTGTTTGTGGAACGCCCCGGATGAATCCACGTAACCATCCGCCGGCGCATAAAGCTCCGCCGCATCGCGCTCAAGCGGATGCGCGCTAAACTGCTCTATGTAGACGGTAACCGGCGCCGCAAGTTTTTGCGCGCGCAGCACATCGAAGCGCATCGGTGTCCCGTCCGGGTTCAGCCGCAGCGGCAGTCCGTAGTTCTCGCGTGCCTTGTTGCTGGTAACCAACGGCTCGCTGTTCTGGATCGTTGCCGTGGGACCGGAAAAAACGGCGATCTTAGGTTTCTCCACCAATGAAAGCTCCTAAACGCGTGACGAAATGGCTGACGATCTGAAATTTACTTCAATTCGTAGGGGATCTGCTTTGGCCCGTAGCCTTGCCAGTACTTTTTCGTGGTGGGGTCGTATCGACCCTGGAGAAAGCCGCCGGCCTTCTCGGCGCGCACGATGATAGCGACTGTGCGTTCTTCGCCGCTTTCTTCGGCGTGGATTTCATAGGGCGGCACCAAATCGATCTTGCCCGCTCCGACTTTCACGTTGACCGTTTTGCGGACTTCAGCGTAGTCGGGTTTTGACCGGTCATCGACGCGCTCATAGCGTTCAATCGATTCGGTGCCGTCGAGCACGCCGTACAGCGTCCAGTTATGCGCGTGATCGTGGATCTGTGTGCGCGTATGCGGCGCTTTGATGAGACCGTTGATAACGAACTTGTAGTCCGGATCCTCGTAGAACAGTAAGTTTTCGGCGCGCTCGCCTCCCTGGGAACAGTCAGGCCACTTCGTCGATTGCTCTTTCACCGACGGATCGGCGAGCAACTGCTGGAGCAGCGGAATCATTTTCTCCCATCGTTTCGCTGGACCGTTTTCTCCGGCATGAA
>VBKE01000443.1 GCA_005879605.1 Deltaproteobacteria bacterium | reverse complement strand
TTGGGTGTTTCAGTAAAAGAGCTACTTGTAGGGTCGGTCGATGGAGTGGTATCAAGCGTGGAAATTAGCTGGGTAGCCTCCGCTGCCAAGACTGAAACTAGTTGGGTAGCCGTGGCAGAGTTGCCCGACGAATCCGTGGCTGACCATGTAACGGTAGAAGTTCCTAATGGGAAACCGTCTACAGGGGCATCGTTTATGATAGAAGGAGAGCTATCAACTGCGTCTTTGGCATAAGCAACGCCAAGGGATAATTGTGTGAAGAAAGTTGAACTGTCTACATCTACAACAACATCTGCGGGTGCTACAATAAGCGGTGGAGTAGTATCAACTATAGTCAATTTTTGCAATGCCGTCGCTGTATTGCCAGCATCATCTTTTGCCGTCCAAGCTATTCCGTAGGTACCCAGTGGATACCCGTCAAAAGAAGCATTGTTAGTCACTGTGAGAACACGATCGACATTGTCTGTGACTGCTGGTGCCGCAAGGGGTACTACAGTTACGGCGCCGGTGGCTTCGACAACAAGATCCTTCAGAGCACTTATCGTTGGAGGGATATGATCTCTTGCCAACTGGGAACGGTAGTTTCCGTTCTTGTTTTTGGTAAATGATAACATATCGTTCATTACTTTTGTTAAATCACCGTTCAGCACAATCGGTCCCAGGCTTGCATAAGCGCTTGTCATCAGAATGCTAGAAATAATTATCGATATAATTATCGAGGACCTGATCCCAACACGACTAAAGCTGCCGAAGTGTGAAGGATTTCTCGAGTGTCTTGTCGCTTTTCCTTTCTTGTTAGAATTTTCTATGGAACGAATCAAGGCTTGACGAAACTTCGTAGATTCAAAAGTCCCGCTCTTCCCCTTTTGATGAGGCTTTCGGGGAGAAGACTTCGGCCGTCTCTTTTTCTTCACTTTCCGCGCAAGTGCATCATGAGCGAGGGAATCTTCTAGCGGGACACCTGCGCGTCCAGAAGAGTACATTCCCTTGTCTGCTGTCTTCTTGTTCACTTGCATCGGGACAACGTGAGATTGGGCAAAGAATTGCTAAATCTGGGTGCGTGTCCCCTTTTATGGCTACAATATCCTTAAAAGTAATGAGAAGCCGTCTCAAAAGTAGTTATTAATCTTCGCGTTTGTAAAAATTTTTCATACAAGCATTTTGGTCAATTTTGTTAGACCGAAATGAGTTCAATCCGTTTTCCCACGGTCAGACCGTTTCGCCCCCTCCACACTCGATTTGGGAGTATATTCCGCAGGATCACAGGACAATGTAGGCCATAGTAAGCAACTCTAGATATAGAAAACAGAGTCGAATGATCCATACTTATTTATCTTCATGTTCCGGCCAAATGGAGAATGCTTGACGACAGTTCCGGTGAAAGAGAGTGCAGATATGGTACAAAAGGTTATAGATTTTCCGTTTCAGGTTGCGGAGGCGTATTCGATGTCAATAAATCAAAGAGAATTGCCGCCTGAATTCGACGGCAAATTCTCGTCAGTAGTTATCTTGGGTATGGGTGGCTCTGGCGTAGCTGGTGATTTCGTGCGCGTCTTGTTAAGAAATTCGCGGATTCCTGTTCATACGTGCAAGAATTCGCGGCCTCCTGCATTTGTTAACAGAGACACCTTGGTAATAGCTATAACTTATTCTGGAAAAACGCAGGAAACTTTGGAAGCATTAAATGCATCGCTAAATTCTGAAGCCAAATGTGTTGTTATAACGGCTTCCCGTGAGCTCGGTTCGCTGTGTGAAGAAAAAAAGATTCCATGGATTTTCACTCCATGGAATGGTTACAGTAGGGCCTCTTTTGGCTACATCTTGGTGCCTGTTCTCGGAATATTAAATAGGATTGGTCTCTTCCCTACTCTAGAATCGGATATTTCCGAAGCTATTATGGTGTTAAATGAAATCAGGGAAGAATGTGGTCCGAATGTTACTCTACACAAGAATCCAGCCCGGCTCTTGGCCCTTGCGCTGGCCGATGCTCTTCCTGTCACGTATGGAGAGTACAACTTCACAGATGTTGTTGCTCTTAGGTGGAAGCAACAACTTAATGAAAACGCCAAGGTTCACTGTTATTATGATATCTTCCCAGAGCTTCTTCATAACGAAATTGAAGCGTGGGATGCTGGTACAGGCCATGCTGAACAAGGAGAGCACCCCGTTTTAATGTTCCTAAGGGACTCGATGCACGAGCGCGATAATCATTTTGAGCAGAGAATCGAGGCGACTAAATATCTTGCTGAACGCAATGGTGCCAAAGTCTTTGAGTTATGGACTAAAGGCAAATCCGAACTGGCAAGATTACTCTCCCTGACTTATATGGCCGATTTCGTAAGCATTTATTTAGCCGCCTCAAGAGGCATCAATCCCGAAGTTACTGACAATATTGATTACATTAAGAATCAGAAAGCCGTAAGTATTGAGAGCAAGGATGTATAACTCTATGAGTGCAGAAAATTGGTTTCATGAGCAGATAGAAAAAACCCAGATAGTAGTTATGGCAGGTGGAAAGGCAAAAAGAATGGCAATTGACATACCCAAATGCCTTCTAGAAATTTCTGGCAAGAAATTGATTGACATGTGCATAGAATCTTTGACAAAAGAGGGATTTAGAGATTTCGTGTTCTTGCTTGGGCACAAGCATGAAACGGTAGCCGAATATATCGGTAACTGCAGATACAACATATCATCGAGGTTTAGCATCGATCCTCCTAGGGTCTCCGGCTGGGGCAAGGGAAAGGCCTTCAAATATGCACTGGTTAATGAAAAGATCGATGGTTCAAAACGCAGTATTGTAGTCTTTCCTGATGACATTATCTTGGAAGAAAAGATCTTTTCCAAGTTTCTATTGAACCACGTAGAAGCGATTCAGAAACATTCTGTCTCGGCGTCAGTATTGCTTGTTCCTGGTGCCGAATATCCGTATGCTGTCGCAGATGTGGGCAGTGGTGGACTGGTGAATGAATTTACAGAGAAACCATTTCTAAATAAACCCACTTCGGCGGGAGTGTACATTTTTGAACCTGATGTTTACGACATTATTCGAGAAAACATCAGTATTGACGACCCCTCACCTGTTGACTTAGAATCCACCATCATGCCTCGTTTGGTTGCTAATTCAAAGCTAAGCAGTTTCTTTATCCCAACCAACAAGTGGATGCCTATTAATACGATCAAAGAATACGAAAATGCGATCAAGGTTTTTTCTAGGGAGAAGTGATCTATCCGTGTTTTCAGACATGAATGGCCCAATGGGACTTCGGGATTAGTAATCGAACATTCTCGTACTATGCAATTATGTTCTAGTCTCTAAGTGTCATCATTGTTTTATAACCAGTAACGGGTTTATTGAGCAGATTCATGGCATCTCATAGTACCTTCTTCGAGCTTATCCAACAATGCCGAACCGAGACTAACTTGGACATACAAATTAACATTCTGTACAGGATCAATGCACTTTTAACAAATGATTATGTGAGCAGAGCTCTTGACATTATAGAAGATAAGCTTCTTGACTACGAACGAAAGGAAGATGCAAGGATATCGACTCTTAGCTGAGTCGATCCCCAATTTTCGGAACGATGCCTGTAGCGACAGAAATAAAGCGTTAACAGTTTAGCGCTAAAAAGTGGTCATTGTGTGAAGTCCTCCATTCCATCTTACATCCTTGTTTTTTCAAAGGACAAATATAGACTTCTAGACAATCGCCACAAAGGTGATTATGGTCGGGGTGGAGCCTCTGTACTCTACTCTGTGCCACACCTTTATTCATTTAAGTACTACTGTCAAATACGTGCATAAAAACTGCCATGGTACTTTTGATTAGATTTTCTATAACTATCTACGTGAAAGGCAGGAACAAGATCCAAAATGCAATTATTTAGGAAAAATGGTTGTTTTGATCAATAGCGAATATGGAACT
>VBKE01000124.1:8656-21013 GCA_005879605.1 Deltaproteobacteria bacterium | reverse complement strand
GCGAGAGCCGGTATGCTGTGAAGATTCTCCTCACTGGCCGGATCAAACTCAAGAAATTCCTCGGCGAGCAGGTCGTAACCCAACGACGGGTAGAGTTGCACCGCCACATAGCTGACGACCGCGGGACCGAAAAACATCGTGGCGGACAAGGCGACCGCCCACGCGTGCCGGCGGACCACCCGAGCGAAACTACCAAACCAGTCCGATCCTATCTCAACTGAAGGTCGCCGAATCTGGCCGTACAGGAGGTTGTGCCCGGCGACGGCGATACGGTTGAGATGATCCACGGTTGACCGCGAAGCGCCCAGCGAGCGAGCCCGCGCCAGATCAGCAGTCAGAACTTGATAGTCATCGATCAGGCTGCTCAGCTCGGCGCCGGACAATTTGCGGAGCGACCTCGGTCCGCGCTTCAACAGAGTTTGAACTCGAATGGAGAACCGGTTCCATTGATTGAGCTTCTCTTCGGAGGTTTGCATGGACTTCAAAAGAGCGACGGTTGCGTGGGTGTTTTGGCAGTCAGGGTTTGTCTTGCGGCTTTGGTTTGAGCCATTTCGAGGATTTCCAAGAGTATCCGCTCACAACGGCTCGTGCGATCCGGGCTGCGGATCACGGATTCCCGCTCCTCACCGAGCAGGGGCAAAAGAGGTTCCGCGATCTGCCACGCCAAGAGTTCGCGGCGGTCTTTGGGTAAGTTATGGCGGCGCGCGATGAACTGCTCGATCAATCCGATTTGATGCGCCGAAATGGTTCCGCGAGGCAAAGTCACCGCCTGCCGCGAGCTCCCCTGTTGCACACGAACCGCCCAGGCGGCTCCTGCGCCAATATCCGAAGCGGTCGCGAACTTTTCGACGATCACGAGTGTGCCCGCAACCATATCGCCAAGTCGGCGGCCCTGAGGGTCGAGATACATAACGAGCCCTCCCAACATGTAACACGGTGGGGGCAGCATATCGGCGGCCCGAACGAGGTTTCTCAGGGCGGCCTCGAGAAGACCGATGGGCAAGCCGTCCTGGCGTATCACCCGGATTCCGAGCCTCTTTTTGCCTGGCGTCGAGCCGTGTTTCAGACCTTCAAAGAAGACGTAGTATCCCCAATAAATCAGAAAGACGAGAAGAATCAGCAGAGCCATATGCGATGAGGCCAGCCAGGAACCGGCCTTCAAGGCTCTTGCCACAAACCTCACCCCGACCATCCCGCTCAAAAACATGGCGATGGCGACGATGACAATCATCGCGAATATCCAAAGAGTGTCGATGAGATAAGCGCTAAAGCGCGACCCAGGTCCCGCAAGCTCGAAATCGAGGGTCACCTGGTCGGGCGTGGGTATGGAGACCGTCTCTTCCATTATTGTAGGTCCGCTTGCCTGATCTCCAGATAGCGTTGCACCAGCTGAACATTCAGATGCTCGGGATCGGTTTCGAGAACCAAGATTCCCCGTGAACGCATATGCTCGAGAGCGAGTCTGCGCCGCCTGCGCAGATCACAGGCGGCGGCTTTTTGATAGGTCTGCTCAACCGTCGTTGGAATCAGTTCCGCGATCTCGCGAATCCGGGGCTCCGATAGGACCACGCAAAGAACCAGGTGCCGCGCCGTAGCCCGGGTCAAATTATTGATCAACCCGGCGCTCGCGGCAGCGTCGAGCACGTCCGTCAGCAAAACCACGAGGCTCCGACGGCGAAGCATCGACATCATTTCAGCGATCACCTGCCAGTAGTCCGATTCGACCGGCCGCACTTGGACCGCGTAGACAGATTCCAGAACGCGGGAAACCAGGGAAGGGCCGCGCACGGTGGGTAAAAAAGACTCCATCCGGTTCGAAAAACAGGCCACGGCAAGGGCATCTCCGCGCTTCTGCGCGACAAAACTCAGCATGATCGTGGCATTCAAGGCATGTTCCAACTTCGAATAGTTGCCGACCGATCCGGCCATCAGACGACCGGTATCCAACAGCACCGCTAGCTGCTGTCCTTTTTCGACCTGCTTGTTCCGGCTGATGAGCGCGCCTCGCCTTGCCGTCGCCTTCCAGTCCACGTTTCTCAGATCTTCACCCGGAATGTAGGGCCGCAGATTTTCAAAGTCCGTACCTGGCGCCTTCATGGGCCGCGGTTTTCTGACGACTTCATCACGGCGGTCGATTTTCGCCAGCAGTTGATATTCGCCGAGCCCGTGAAAATTGGGATAGATTTTGACCGTATCGGGAGCCGCTAGAGAGATTTGCTTCTCGATCAGGCTCCATCCCTGGCGTACTCTCAAGACAACGTCTCCGAAGGAGTAAGCGCCGCGTTTGACGGGCCGAACGGAATAGACCAAGTGTGCCTCGCCGTTGGGCGGTATATCGCCTGCGATATTTTCCGTGAGCGGCTGCAAAACATCCGGCAATTCATCGCGCGCGCGGACTTCGATCAGGTGAGGGGAGTGATTGGCGATCACCAGCGTGATCGAATGTTCCGCGTCGAGGGAGAATCGCGGCGGCAACTCGCGGCGCGCCGTGAGCTGAGAAGGGCGGGGAGCGGTTTGAACGTCACGCCAGCATAAAGCCGCTACCAGTGAAAGGTAAAACGCGCCGGCCAGCCAGCCCAACGGCACAAGCGCCGCTAAGAGCCAGAGAAACGCTCCGGCGATGAGAAGCCGAATCAAACGAGGAGTGGGCAGCAGCGAAATAACCTTGTCCTTTCTACCGCGGAATCTCCACTTGGGCTAGTAGCGATTGGATGCAGGCGTCGGGCGTCAGTCCCTCGATTTCGGCCTCGGGCGTCAGTCGGATGCGATGACGTAAGACCGGCAAGGCCATGACCTGAACTTCGTCCGGTGTCAGATAATCTTTGCCGCGCAGAACAGCGAGCGCTTTGCCGGCCTGTAAAAGCATGATCGCTGCCCGCGGGCTGCCGCCTAAAGTAAGGCTCGCCAGCGAACGCGACTGCCGAATAAGTCTCAGCGCGTAATCCAGAACCGACTCGTCGACTTTCACGCTATGCGCTTGCTTTCTCAACTGGGCAATCTGTTCCGGGCCGGCGACGGGTTGGATAACGCTGAAGGGCTTCAAAGCTTGCTCTCCGAGAGCTTGCGTCATTTTGAGCATCGCTCTTTCTTCGTCCTCGGCCGGGTAGTCCATCGTCACCTTCATGAGGAATCGGTCGAGCTGCGCTTCCGGCAGCGGATAGGTGCCTTCATACTCGATGGGATTTTGCGTAGCCACCACCGTGAAGCAGCGGGGCAGCTCGCGCGTTTGTCCATCGACGCTTACCTGATGCTCCTGCATGGCTTCCAAAAGCGCGGCCTGAGTCTTGGCTGGCGCGCGGTTGATTTCATCGGCCAACACGATATCGGCGAACAGGGGACCGGGACGAAAGCGGAACTCGCCGGTGGCAGGCTCAAAGACATTGACCCCCGTCACGTCCGAAGGCATCAAATCCGGCGTGAATTGAATGCGCGAGAAACTGCATTGCAGGGAAGCGGCCAGGCTTCGAGCGAGTAACGTCTTAGCGACACCGGGAACGCCTTCGAGCAACACGTGCCCGCCCGCCGCCAAAGCCACGAGAAGACTCTGAATCGCCGTTGACTGGCCTTGGATCACCCGCTCCAACTCGGCTTGAACCGAGCGTCCGAGCGCCAATACGTCTGTAGAGATGTCGTCGTTCATGGCAAGGGTTTTTGAGCGATCTCTCCGGCCATGCGCCCGACATCGACAAATTCTTGGTCCGTCAGCGTTTCACCTCTTGTTGCTTTAGCGCACAAAGCGCGGAGCGCGCCGAGCTGTTTAGCCGCGCCGTCGGATTGACTCATCGCCTGCGGTTGATGATTCAAGTCGAAAATATTTACCGGCTTCCCATAGGCCTGCGCCAAGTCCTGGGCAAGATTCTGAACGATCAGTTCCGCTGCCAAAGCTCGGGCGGCGGCCGCTTGAAAAACTCCGGCACGGGCCTCGATTAGCTCCAGAGGGCTGGAACGTGCGGGCGCGGGCGGTTCGGAAACACGCCCGAACCTTCGGCGATAGCCGAAAAGGTAAAGCAAGCCCGCAGCGATCACTTGCAACACACACCAGCCCCAAGGAGTTTTGAGAAAGACCCACGTCAAGGCAGCAGCGCTGCGCCGCTGGCCAAAGCCATGATGATATTCGTCCATTAGAACCTTTCCGTTGCCCCATCCGGCGGCCAGTGTGACCAACCAAATCGCATTGTCTGCTTCGCGCAGCGCCCCATTGCTAACGACGCTTGGATCGGCCAGCGCCACGATGCGACCTCCGCCAACCGGAATTTCGACTCCGAGCACCGCCTCGCCGGCCGCAGCAATGACTTTGCCGTCATCTGTCGCTGAGAATTTTCGCCGCCATTGCAAATTCAGTTCTCCGCCGGGAAGCGAAACCCCGCCGACTCGTTGGTTGTGAACTTTCTCCGGCTTTGACCACTGCATTCTGGGTGCGTGCCTGGAGAGGTAAGTTTCCTTTCGGGCTGTCTCCTTCAAATCTTGGGTATCCTTTTCGGGTGCTTCACGGGCAGACTCCGCGGGCTCTTCCGCGTCACCGGGGCGCCTGCGGTCCCTTACGGGCCAGCCGTTATCGGTTGCTAGAATCAGTTGGCCGCCTTCGGCGAGCCACCGGTCGAGGTGTTCCGCTTCAGTCTGGGTGATTGGCTTTTCGGGACCCGCTACAATCAAGGTGCCAGGCGCGCTCTGATCGCTGGGAAGCGCAAGGGAGTTCAGAGGGCGCCGCCACTGCTCTGCCGACGGTAAAAGTCGTTTCATGACCAGAACTAAAGCACGGGCACCGCTTTCGTCGGTAAAGAAAGTGGACGGACGTCGCAAAAATGGATCGGGGTTCCGCTGGCCGGCAAGGGATCCCAAAACCGCCGCCAGAATGACCAAAAGACTGATCGCGAGTGTTGCCGTGAGCCAATTTCGTGTTTGAGGCCTCACCCGGCGTGCTCCTTGCACAAATGGTCTACGCGAATAACCAGAGACTCCACGGACGAAGGTGGCGTTATCCGATGAGCGTAAACCGCTTGTTCGTAGATTTCCGTCAACTCGGCGAAGGTGGAATACCAAGGATGATTGCGCGCGCATTCGCCAAGATAATGGGAGTTGGTTTTCCAGCCGGCAAGACGAATAGCTCCCGCCTCATCCAATAAGCCCAACAGAACCCGATGAGCGATCCAGATGGCGCGCCGAACGTCGCCTTCGTTGATCTTTCGCCGCGCGACGTCCAGCGCTTCCCGCCAATTTGTCGCCGTCCCTTCCAGGATTTGCCATCGTGAGCGGGGAACGGGTTCGGCATCTTTATTTCGTCCGAAAGTTAGCCGGTCTCCCAAGCTTAGATAGAGCAGATGCATCAGACAGCCGATGGCAGCCACAAGTAAGATCACGGCAAGTGAACGCGCCAGATAGGGATGTTGGTTCGACCAAGAGGCAAGGCCGTTCAGCCAATCTCCCATGGCCTTCAGCAGAGCGATAACGATCTGTTCCCACGAAGAGGGCCCGGTAAATTCGGGGCGACTCAGAACCTCCCTCGTTGCATCGCGGATGGTTTCCGGAGAAGGAATTTGGTTCAGTTGACTAACGGCGGCAGACATCGAGGTCAGAAATGCGGCAACGCCTGAGCTTCTGTGCTTTGCGGCACAAGCTCAAATGCGCGGCTGAGCATTTCCAGGTCGAATCCTTCCTTACGGATGCGAAAATCGTAGTAGAGGAGAATATCCGCAATGATTCCCAAAGGAGTCAAAAAAATCGTCGTGACGTTTTCCAAGGTCCAGCGCATCAAGCTGCCACTGCCGGATTCTAGAGTTAAGAACAGCCTCGAAAGACTTCCCACGCCAAAGCCGAGCAGCCACTGGAGCGCGCTAACGATCAACAGCACCGCAAACACTTTCCATCGGTTGTCTTTCACGAGCTCGCAGCTGCGCCTTAGGCTCGGCGCAGCCTTCCGCCCTTCGACCAAAACGACGGGAACCACCAGCGCATAGGAAAGGGACCAAAGAATTCCCGGAACGATCAAAAGCATAAACCCTAAGAATACCCAAAGCACCACGGCAAATTGGGCAACGGAAAGCGTCCACAGGCTTTTTACGGCTCGGTTCAACGCCCGGCCGATCGTCACTTCATTGCCTAGATAGCGCTCGCTGATGGCGTAGGTTCCCGCGCCGGTCGCTATCGGCAAAGCCAGGCTGGCCCACAAAATGATGAACAAAACCTCGGAAAGAATCGTAGCGATGGTTCTTCCCGGCGATCCAGCATTTCCGCCCGCTCCGGCTTTGATGAGGAGCATGGCGGCATAATACGGCACATAGGCGGCGGCCGTGATGCCGAGCATCAAAGAAAAATTTCCGCCGTAGAGTCGAAAGGCGCGGTCAAGCAGCACTCCCGTTGTCATGGCTTCAAATCGCGGCGTATTGGGTGAATCCATGGAATCGCCTCTTTCGGGTCGGACCGCTCGCTAATTAGTACATGAGGTTCTTGGCGTCAAGGCAAAAATTCTCTCGAATCTCGAGAAACTTAAAGGTGGAAGCAACTATTTGACGGCTCGAATGGACCAACTCCCCGAGTTGCCTCCCGCGTTCCATACGCCGCGGATCACGTCGCGGGCGGCGGCTTCGAAGAGTTCAGTAAAGCGCGCGTCGCGCGCGAGCGGTACATCCGCCGTCCAGCTGCCCGCGAGTTCGCCCGGCTTGCCCTCCACGGCCGCGCGCCAGGCGCCGCTCCAGCCGGTAGTAAATTTTTGCGCAGACCAGGTGCCGCGCAAAGCGATCGTTGCCGCGCCGTCGCTTAGGGTCCACGTGCCGGATGCTTTGTCCGGCGATGATCCAGGCTCGATCGTCCATGTGCCATCAAACGTGCGTCCGGTACTGGTTCGCGCGCTCCAGGTGGAGACTTGCCGTTCTTTGAAAGTTTCTTTGACCTGATCGCTGGATGATACATCCGCCCCGCGGACCCAGCCGAATAGACCTTGTTGCGTTTTGACCAGGTACCAGGTTTGTTGCCCAATCGCTTCGGCAACCGGGATGAGCGCTTCACCTTTTTGCAGCTTGGCAATGGGTACGGACTCAACGTCTTGTTGCGGGTACAGATTGGCACCGGATTCGCGGACGGTGAGTCCACCCTTGCTCTCGGCCGCGGAAACCGACGAAGAGAAAACAACCAACAAGAGAAATACAAATATGGAAAGGGTCTGTTTCATTTCTGCGCTCCACCAAGATGATTGAGGCCGCATTCCGACCGACAGAATAACCGACCAGCAGCATCGCGGAATTCCATCCTTCGCCGGAATTGCCTCAGCTTAAGAGATCAGCGAGGCCCTGTAAAGTGAAAAAAAAGGTTGGTTTGTTAAAGGAGCATGGCCCCTCCGCCTCTCACCAAAATTCCTGCGGATCGGTCGTGTCGATGATCTCGATCTCTTCCGGAAAGGCGAACATAGAGGGACCGCTCTCCCACTGCACCAGAATCAATCGTCTGTCTTCGTTTTCTATTTCATACACTATCGTACCCTGATCGGAAGCTTGGATCGTTGCCGCATGAGTACGAAGCACGATTTTTGCGCGACAACGCATTCCCGTCCTTTTGCTGTCAATCATAGTCTATGCCTCCTCCCAGCTGTGTCCTGCTAGCTGAAGCGGCAACAGGCAGATGCTATCTGTCTTAGGGAACTGGCGATCGACGTGGAGCAGGTCAGGAAAGGAGGGTTCAGTTTGTCAAGCTAGACCGTGAAAGCAGATAACACCGATCAATATGACATGAGTATCATCTTGATGGTTGAGTATAGATGCCAAACAGCGGCGTTTCAACCCAAGGGAATTTCGGCGAGTCCTTTCGTTATGCTCTCCAATTCCGGTGGTGAGAATGCCTGCGGAGGTCCCTCTGGTTTATTATTTTTGCCCGCGACGAATTCCTCGCCCTTGCTTTGAACAAAGACCTTTCCTGGGTTAAAGGAGTATGTGAAGTTGACGAAGTGAGGGGGGATCTAGAAACTGAGATTCGGAGGCCCATAAAGCCTGATGGCTTATGAAACTATCAAGGAATTTGGCCAGCCCGGGACCATTTTGACAGTTCGTAGCATGCTCCTTGCCATCTTGTTAATCGGCCTGACGGGGACGGGCGCCGAATTGCTGTTGCTCAACCATGTGGAGAGCCTGTGGCAGTGGGTTCCGGTGCTTTTGATCCTGTTAAGTTTCGTCGTTCTCGGCTGGCATGGCGTCAAGCGGGGGCCAGTGGGCATCCGGGCTATTCAGTGTACTATGATCGCGTTCATCGCCGCCGGCTTCACCGGCTTCTATTTCCATTACCAGGGCAGCGTCGAGTTCAAGTTGGAATCCAATCCTTCGTTAAGTGGCTGGACGCTATTCTGGGAAGCGGTGCGGAGCAAAGCGCCTCCCGCCCTGGCTCCAGGCGTCATGATTGAGTTGGGGTTGATCGGTTTAGCTTACACTTACCGGCACCCGGCGTTGTTCGCGTCGGCAAGAACGGAGTCCAAAGATAAAGGAGAATAATATGAGCCACGCAAAATCTCGGATGAAGGCAACGATGGTGGCGCTCATCCTTGCGCTGGCGCTCTCAAATATCGGTCAAGCGCAAGTCGGCCGCTCCGAGGGATTGGTCAATCCGGACCTCGCGAACGAAAAAGAACTCCTCTCGCTGCCGCACATGAATGCGACATTGGTGAAAGACATCATGGAACGCCGGCCATTCCTTAAGATGTCCGACTTGAACTCGTTCCTCGCTCCATCGCTCCGTAAGGAACAACTGGCCGAACTCTATGGCAAAATGTTCGTCCAGATTAATCTCAACACAGCGACACAAGAGGAGATCCTGCTAATCCCTGGGGTCGGCAAGCGCATGCTGCACGAATTCGAAGAATACCGGCCTTACAAAACGCTCGCCCAGTTCCGCAAGGAGATCGGCAAGTACGTCGACCAAAAGGAGCTGGCGCGCCTGGAACAGTATGTTTTCGTGCCCATCCATCTCAATACGGCAAGCGACGAGGACATCCTTAGCATTCCCGGCATGGGCAAGCGCATGTTGCGCGAGTTTAAGGAATATCGCCCCTACAAAAATATCGAGCAGTTTCGCAAAGAGATCGGCAAGTACGTCGACAAAAAAGAGGTCGCCAGGCTCGAACGCTACGTCACCCTGAATTAGTTATCCTGGATTGAGGACAAGCTGCGACATGCGGTAAAGCGACGAGATTGCGAACCGGAGTGTTGGAGTGATGGAGTATTGGACGAAGATCGGACCTGCAGAAACGCCCGAGCCGGCTTTAGGCGGAAAGTTTCTCCCAATCCGCGGTGGATGCATCCCGCGCAATCTCCAGCCCGCCATCCGAACCTGCAAAAATGGGGTCCTTAACGACGGAAGTTCGACCGCCGCCTAGTTCCGACAGTGCCTTGTTAAGGGCTTCGGTCAAACCGGCAATCAGCGAGCTACCGCCCGCCACAATAATATTGTTGCGCACCTTGCTTTGATACTCCGGCTCAACCCGGGTGATGAGATCGATCATGGTCTCGCAGACGGGGGGAAGAATACTTTCACACGCGGCGCGCATCTCGTTAGTGATGTCCAGTTCGGTGGCTTTGCCTTTGACCGGCACGGTGATCAGCACGGGATCTTTTGGTTGTCCGACGAAACTCCATTTTTCCTTCCAATCACGGATCATGTGAATCGAAAACTGAGCGTCCGGATGGTGCTCGCGAATGAGTTTGGCCAGCTGTTCATCGATCGAATCGCCGGCATTCGGTAACGTTCGCTGATCCTCTTCGGTGGGATACCGGCCTTGCATGACACAAAAATCAGCCGTTCCCGCGCCAATGTCGATGATCATCGCGTGCAGCAAGGCTTCCAATCCATAAGCCACGGCAAAAGGCTCGGACACCAACATCACGCTATCGGCGATTCCATCCATGGCGCCCCGCAGGCGCTGTTTGCTTACCCGAAAGGCTTCGGCGGGCACGCCGATGACGGCGCGTACCTTCTGACGGCTTTTGCCTTTCTGTTTCACCCCGCTGAGGGACATCAAGTGTCGTAATATCTCCTGAACCGCCCGTTCGTCCTTTTCGGATCCTTCTTTGATAAGCCCGCGCTCAAGCGGGCGGCGAAGGTCCAGCATGGAGCGGCTATCCAAAGCCTCACGACCGATGAGGACCGGCTTCTTTATTAACTTGCGCGCTACCAAGTCCACCGGCCAACCCACATAGCTATCGATGATGTGGCGTTCTCCGTTGGAAGCTGAGATGGAGCTTCGGGAGGTGCCGAGGTCTATTCCCACACAGAAAGTCTCGTTTGTTTCTTCCATGAATCAACTACCTTTCCTATCAGCGCCATTGAGATTGTCGGCATAGGAACGGATACCCTTCAACAGCGCCAGCGCGATCTTTTCTCGATAATCGGGGCTTGTCAACAATTTAACTTCATCCTCGTTCGAAAGACACGACACCTCAACCAGAATCGCCGGCATTTGGGTGCCGACGAGAACGATGAAGGGCGCCGTTTTCACCCCGCGATTGTCTAATTCGGGATTGATTTCTCTCAGGGCATAGTACAGTTCGGTATGAATAGTTTCGGCAAGCCTATGCGATTCATCCCGCCTCGTATGGATGTAGACTTTTTCCAAGAGCTGGCGATAGTCCGCTAAAGAGTAGCCGGACTCTCGGTTTTCCAAGCTGGCGAGGTGTATGACGGCCGGGTCATCGGTCGGGCCGACAAAATACGTTTCCAGCGGGCGAGTCCGGCGAGTCTCAATCCAATTGATATGGATCGAAACGAAAATGTCCGCGCTGTTCGTGTTGGCAAAAGCCACTCTTTCTTCAAGCGGGATTGAACGGTCCGTCTGGCGCGTCATCATGACATCGAAGGAGGCTTTTTCCATAAGCCGGCGCAGCCGGAGTCCGATGTCCAAGGTGATCTCTTTTTCCGCCACGCCGGATTCGGAAATGGCGCCGGTTTGTTTACCCCCGTGGCCAGGGTCAATTATGATTCTTTTAATCGAGAGCGGAAACACGGCCCGATTCAGGGGCTGAGGGGCCTCTAGAGAAATCTCCGGTTTGGCCGCTTCGCTGACTATCAGCGCCGCTGCAGCTATCCGTTGCGCCGTGAAGACAGCCGGCGGCGAGGCTCTTCCCCTGGAAACGAGCAGCGACGGCACCGACAGGTAGCCGAAGACCCCGGCGAGCAAAGCGCCCCATAGCCAAACGGGAGAAGGTCGTTTGGACCGTCGAGAGGCTTTGGCTTTGATAGCTCGCGGCGCCCCGATATTGCTCTGGATCGCCTCCCGAATAAGACGGCGCTTCGTCTGCCCCACGGTTTCCATTGCGCTAAGGGCCGCTATATTAGCACTTCGGGACAAAATTAAACATTGAAAAAGTAGCGTCATTCGCTGACAGGGGTCCCGTCCGATTCAAAAGGATTCGTCCGGATGCGCAAGATTTTGGTGCCAATTTGCAGGCCGGAGCGGGAGCAGGTGCGGCGGGACCCTTGTTGGCTGGCTCTTGCTCGGATTGCGGGATCGCGCCGCGATCAGGCCGGATCGGCTTCAGTCGGCGCAGCCTTGTTTTGCATGCGAGCCATCACGCTATGATGTCTGCCGTAGCCGAAATAGACGGCGAAGCCGACTAGCAACCAGATGACCAAGCGCAGCCAATTTTCCTCCGGCAGCGAGAACATCAGCAGAAGACAGAGAGCGATGCCGAGGATCGGCACGAAGGGAACAAGCGGACAGCGAAACGGGCGCGCGACCTCGGGATGGCGCCGGCGCATGATGAGTACGGCCGCGCAGACAATAACAAACGCCAGTAACGTGCCGATGTTGGTCAATTCGGCGAGAATTCTAAGCGGCATGAGCGCTCCCATAAGTCCCACGACAGTTCCCGTGAGGATCGTCGCCTTCCAGGGAGTCCGAAAGCGTGGGTGAACCGAAGCGAAAAAACCGGCCGGCAGCAGACCGTCGCGCGCCATGGCCAACATGATGCGCGGTTGACTCAGCATGAGCACCATCAAGACAGAGGTGATTCCCGTCAGCGCGCCGACCGAGATTAAAAAATGGGCCCACGGAAGGCCTACCTCGTTAAACGCCGCCGAAAGCGGGGCGTCGATATTGATCTTGTCGTAGGGAACCATACCCGTGAGCACCGTCGCGACCGCGATGTATAGAACCGTGCATAGGCTGAGAGAGCCGATGATACCGATGGGCACGTCACGACTTGGATTGCGTGCCTCCTCGGCATGGGTCGAGACCGAATCGAAACCGATGTAGGCGAAAAACACGATGGCGGCGCCGGCCAATACCCCGAGCGGCTCTCCACCTGCTCCATGTTGTCCCAAAATCGTGTGGCCGAAGAAGCTGACGCCGGAATAGCCGTAGGGAGCGAAGGGATGCCAGTTTTT
>VBKE01000124.1:0-8648 GCA_005879605.1 Deltaproteobacteria bacterium | reverse complement strand
GGAAGACCACCGCCAGCTTGACGGCGACCATCGATGCGTTGAAAGTCGCGCTTTCGCGGATGCCGATGACCAAGACGGTCGTGATCAAACCGGCGATCAAAAGTACCGGAAGGTCGATGATCGCGCCGGTGGAGACGAATTGGCCGGTCGCCGGGTTGAAGTCGAACGGCGCATCAGCGAAACTGCGAGGGAATCCGATGCCTAATAGTCGGAGAAACTCCGTAAAATAGTGGGACCAACCGTGCGCGACGCTCGCTGCGCCCACGCCGTATTCTAAAAGCAGATCCCAGCCGATGATCCAGGCCAACAGCTCGCCGAGAGTGGCGTAAGCGTAGGTGTAGGCCGAGCCGGCGACCGGCACCATGGCGGCGAATTCCGCGTAGCAGAGCGCGGCAAAAGCGCATGCGCAACCAGCGATGACAAATGATAGCATGGTCGCAGCGCCGGCCTTGTCTTTGGCCACTAGGCCGATCACAACGAAAATTCCGGCGCCGATGATAGCCCCGATGCCAAGGCTGGTGAGCTGAATGGCTCCAAGCACCGGTCGCAAGCCGGCTCGTCCGCCCATCTCCTTCAATAGCAAGCTGACCGGCTTTCTTGCGAATAGTGAGCTCGCCATACGAGTACTCGTTAGGCAAATATAGCACGACCTTGAGCATTTCAAGACGCGCTGAGATGAGACGGAGTCGCATCTCAGTCCTCGTGATTACAAAATTTTCACCGGCTCAACCGCTGGGTTGAGCGCGAGGACAAACCTGACCGAATTCTGGCCCGACACCTCGGCGCGCGCTTACCGAATCGCTCCGGCCCCGGGCATTGAACAGAATCGATGAGTCATGCGAAAGAGATCAGCCGTGAAGCAAACTCTCGTCCCTTTCTTCTTTTTCACGTTTGGCCTATAAGTCTGAGTAAGAAAGGAGATCGCCATGCCCAAGCAGCGCATCAGTTACGTTGATCCGGCGACCATTACCGATCCCGCCATGCTCGAAGAGCTCGATCGTTGCCGACGCGAGGGGACGCCGCGCCCGGAGAGTTCTGCGATTCGTGCCCACGTGCCGGCTTGCTTCTGGTCATTCGCCAATTCGTGGCGCGACATCTTCAAAAACGGCGTCTGCGACCATAGCATCAAAGAGCTCTGCCGCATTTATGTTTCACGGTCGATCAACTGCGAGTACTGCGGCAATCAACGTTCGCTCGAAGCGGCCAAGGCGGGGCTGGAGGAAGCGCAATACGATGACCTGCTTAATTTCGAGAAATCGGCTCGCTACGACGAACGGCAAAAAGCAGCGCTCGCCTATGCTGAAGCGATCACCTGGCATCTCGCGACCGATGACGCGTTCTGGGAGCGCCTCTATGAACATTTTTCCGAGCCGGAGCTCGTCGAGCTCGGCTGTTTTATCGCATTGACCATGGGCCAGCAGAGTTGGCTGCGCCTGCTGAACATCGAGCATCATCAAGTGCTGGCGGGAACTTCGGGAGGAATGGCTCCGGGATTTGAAACAGCCGAGGCTTTGGTGGAATCGAAATCATCCGCCGATTACTGGGCAAAGCCGAAAGAGGCGCCGGCAGATGAAAAGAATTAGAGTGGAGTTCAGGCAGCGACTAAAGTCCACATCTAAATCCCCCTTGATCCCACTTTTTCAAAGGGGGAATTTTCTCCGGTGCTGACTTTAACCCCTCTTTCCAAAGAGGGGAAGGGGAGATTTTTTGGCGCGAACGATGCAGAAATTGTTCAAACACTTCTGACACATCACGTCTATATTCCTGGCTCCTTAACACCGATCGGTGGATTCGCGACGTTTCTGGTAATTTCTTCGACATCCCATAAATTTGAGAATTTTAAAGCCCGAGGGCAGTGGCTATAAGCCTCATCGACGTCCAGCAATAATCCTTGAACGAGTTTCGCCTTTTCGTCGGGATTGTGCACTTCCAGACGGACATCCCGCAGTTCGGCTCCGTCAATCACCCTGACTCCACCATTGACTCTGACTGTCGAGTTGTGGCCGGGAATGAAAAATATCAGCCCCGCTTTCGGATTGCTTTCTATGTTCCCATAGCCGTGGAAGAGTTTATTTCCCGCCACATCAGGGATGAACAGCCGTTTGTCATTTAAGATTTTAACGAAGCCGGGCTTGCCGCCTTTCGGTGAAGCGTCACAATCGCCATGGGCATTGCTCGTCGCCAGAACGCAAAACGGCGAGTGCCTGATGAATTCCTGTATCCACTTGGCCATCGTGGGTTTCACTTTCCCCTTGGTGCGCTCGGCAGGGTAGCCCAATTTATCCTGGTATTTGTTTTCCATAAGTCATCCTCAAACGAGATGCTTACCTTACTTGACGAGATAAATGCAACGCCCTGATTTATCTCACTTGACGTGGTGGAAATGTTTGGGATAGCTTCCATGCAGATCACGAAATATGGGTGAGATGAGAACGGTTTAGGTTTTGTGCTGGAGAGCGTTTTCAAACTGGATGCCCCCAAAGGGGCGGGAGGAACGACGATGTTCAAACAAATTCATTTAAAGCTGTCTATGGTAACGCTCGTGGCGGTCGCGCTTGTCTGTCCGCGGTTGATTCACGCGCAAGATCGATCCGGCGTGCTTCAGGGAGTGATCAAAGATGCATCCGGAGCGCCGGTCTCCGGAGCCTTTGTGAAAATGAAAAATGCCGAGCGGCGTCTCACCTTCATGGTGATCAGCCAGGCGCAAGGCCGTTACTCAGTGAACAGTCTCCCTTCCGGAAAATATGTCGTGCAAGGCATTGGAGGCGACTATCAGAGCGAGCCTTCCGCGCCGGTGGACGTCGCGACCGGAAAGCCTGTAACGGTGGACCTGTCGCTGACGGCGCCGCGCGCGCCGCAGCTCCCTGGAGCATGGCCCGGCAGGCTGCCGGGTGAGCAGGTTGGCGAGGGGGGAGAGGGAGGAGCGCCTCTTCTGACTCTGCCGGAAGGAGAAGGCAAGCAGATCGCCGAAGCGAAATGTGTTGCGTGCCATGACGCCCAACGCATCGCAAGAGTCCGGGCTAACCGGGATCGGTGGCAAACGATTGTCCAAAACATGCGAGCCTATGCGCAAGGCTCGACCCTTGCGAAACCGTTGACCGATGAGGAAGCCAGAGTTGTGTTGGATTATGTGATGGCGAACTTCTCCGGCCCGGGGGGAAGCGGCAGGCCGGCGCCGGATCCTAATAGCCGTTTGCCCCGGACTTTAGTCAAGGGCGACGCTACCAAATATATAGCCGTCGAATATGAACTGCCGAATAACAAGGCTGAACCACACGAGGTAACGGTAGACTTGGAGGGGAATGCTTGGGTCACCCAACGAGTAGGCGGCAAGCTCGGCCGCCTCGACCCCAAAACTTTTAGCTACACAGAGATTGCGCCCCCCGCCGGGCAGTCGCCAACCAATCGTCTGAACGCTATTAACCGCGCGCCGGACGGTAAGCTTTGGTTCATAGATGGCGGTCCCAACCGGCGATGGTTGAGCATCGATCCGAAGACCAAACAATTCGATGTCTACGAGCTCCCCAAACTTAAAAGCGGCTCGGCCAGTGGCAACACCATGCGCGTGCACCCGAACGGAAGCGTTTGGTTGAACTCCATCGCCGCCAACCAAGTGATTCGATTGGATCCCGCAACCAGGGAGTTTACTGTCTTTGAGGTTCCTGCCGGCATCAAGCGGGGACGAACCGCCAGCCCTTATGGCATGGCGATATCGGGTGATAACAAGGTCTGGTTTATCGAGAACGCGGTGAACCAAATGGGCCGGATCGACCCGGCGACGGGGAAGATCGACGAATACCCGATCTTCGTGAAAAACCCTGTTGCGCGGAAAGGTGGAATGGATTCGGAAGGCAACGTTTGGGTCGGACTTCATGGCGTCGGCAAGCTGATGAAGATCGATTACAAAACCACCAAGATGACGGTTTACGATCCTCCCACTGAGGACGCTGGCGTCTATTCAGTGCAGGGAGATCCCAAAAGCCCGCTGGTTTGGTTTAGCGAACAGCACGTGGATAAAATGGCCCGCTTCGATCCGAAAACTGAAACATTCACGGAATTTCCTCTGGCAAACGCGGAGTCGGATCCGAGAAGAATTGAGATTGACCCAAACAATCCGAACCGCGTCTGGTGGTCGGGCAATCTTTCGGGCCGCATGGGTTACGTCGAGCTGTTGAAGTAAAGCGGTTCGCGTTCGTGCGACGCTGAAAGACGTAGGCGTGCGCTGAATGCCCGCTGACTTTATCGGGAGCAGCGCTGGCGGGGCTGTTCTCTTAACAACAGTGCCTCAAGCGCATAGTTCCAGACCATCGGATGACGCTAAGAAGAGATAATTTAGAGGGAGATACTATGCAGGTCATCGATTCAGACGGACATCTACACGAGCCTTTTGATCTTTTCGAGCGGCATATGGAAAAAGAATTCTTTTCCATGCGGCCGCGGATCGTGGATATGCGCGACGAACAAAGAGATACCGGACGGTGGCTGATCGAAGGGAAACTCGTGCCGCGTCTTCCGTTCACCAAAGGCGTGGGCGGAGGAGGCTTTCGGTATCAAACACCGCGCCACGGCCAGATGAGAGCAAAAGATAATTCACTCGACGACATCGAAGGCCGGCTGCAAGACATGGATCAGATGGAGATCGATTTTCAGATCGTTTATCCAACCGCGCTGGTTTGGGTCTTCGATCTGGAAAACAAGGAATTGGCCGCGGCCGTTTGCCGGGCCTATAACAATTACATCGCCGAGCAATGCTCAAAAGCTCGCAAGAGAGTGAGTGGCGTCGCTCTCGTGCCGATTCAGGATCCGCCCGCCGCGGTCGAAGAGGCGCGGCGCGCGATCCAAAAGCTCGGTCTTCGCGGCGTTGTGATTCCGGGGATCGTCGGGCACATCCCGCTTCACGCCAAAGAATTCATTCCGTTCTTCGAGACGATGAATGAACTCGACGCTCCCATCGGCTTTCACGCGGTAACCGGCATGCACTACACGCCCTGGGCGGATTGCTTCACCGATTTTTTCTCCACGCACGTGACCGCGATGCCGTTTTCGATGATGGTCGCCATGATGTCAATGGTTCGGTCGGGGCTGCTGAAAGCATTGCCACGGCTGCGCTGCGCGTTCCTGGAGATTGGAGCGAGTTGGCTGCCTTACTGGAATTGGTGGGTGGGAAAACACATCGAGCATGTCCTGGAGCCGCGCGCCGGACGCCAAGAGAGCAACTGGGGCAGAGAGCCTTACGAGCTGCCTTCCACCGTCCACGAGCCCATCGAAGATATCCTCGAAGGCAGGATTCTCAGCGGTTTTGAGGGGGACGAAAATCTACGCTCGATCATCGATCAACTCGGCAGCAAGGGATTCATGTACGCCAGCGACTATCCCCACAGCGATATGGATTGGGGCCGCGTCCAGGCGATCAAAGGCGTTGAGGCTTTAACGCAAGCGGAGAAGGCTGCCCTGTTGGGTGAAAACGCCCGGCGCTTTTATAATCTCGCGATTTGAAATTTGTCATCGGCTTTGATGCCCTCGTTGGTCAGGCATCTGCCGCAATACGGATTTGTTTGAGCGGACGCATCGCTGGATGGAGGAGGGAAGCTCTTCCCAGACGGTCAGGTCGGCACGGCTGATTACGGAGGCGCGGTATCCGTGCATGATAATGAGCCGATCGCTCACTGAGGTCTTCTTGAATGATGAGCTTTGGAGGAACCGCAGCCAGGCGAGAATGCGTTTGAACTCGGTTCCAAGTCCTATCGCAGCGCCGGCAAAATATCTTTGGCCCAGATATCGATCACTTCCTGGACCTCGGGCCCCAGCGGCACGCCGATGAAGACCTGCGTGAATCCGTGGCTCGCCGCCAAGGAAAAGAGTTCAGCAATCCGCTCGATGCACTGTCCCGGCGTGCCCGCGATGATCAAACGATCCACCGCTTCATCCGGCGTGAGTGACGCCGCATAATCCACGCCGCGATTCTCCGCGTAAGCCTGACGCACCGCGTGAACGGCGCGCGGATCGATGCTTTTCTTTTCGAGCGTCTCATCGGGCCATCCGGAGATGATGTGGGAGACGAAGCGCTTGGCGTGCTCTCTCGCCGTTCGTTCGTCGCGGGAGACGGAGGCATTGAGGAGCATGACTTTGCGCAGCGGCTCGCGCAAACTGGACTGCGCGCGAGCATCCGTGAGGCTTGCGAGCGTAGTCTCCATATCCGTGATGCCATAGAGAGTTTGCAGGATCACGCCGTCGAAGTGGCGCGCGATGAGATTTAAAACCGCGGGCTTGAGCAGACTTGGACCGTAATAAAGACGGATTGGCGATTGGGCTTTGAAGCGGAGGATGTAACTTTCCGCGTTCAAGTGAAAATAGGAGGCCAGGTTGGGGATCTCGTTGCGTCCGATAGGTTCTCCATTGAAGAGCTTCCGCAGAGCGGTCGCCAACTCGGCCATAATCGTGAGCGGCTTCACGCGCTCCACGTGATGGGTCAAGATCGACCGCGAGCCCGGTCCCAGACCAAGCGAGATCTCCCGGCCGCTCATGAGTTCAGAGATCGTCGCAAAGGCGGCGGCGAGGTCGATGGGATTGCGAAAGTAAGGAACGGTGATGGCCGTTCCAAGCTTGACCGGAAGGCGCGCCACGAGCGCCGCCGAACTCGCCAGCACGCTTCGATATTCCAGATTATCGTTGGTCCAAATCTGTGTGAAGCCGAAGGGCCTCAACGTCTCCCAGGCTTTTTCCGCAAGCCGGATCAGGTCGGGTAGAGAATAGCGGTTGAGCACATGGAGCGGATAGTGGATTCCAATCTCGCCGCTAAACCGCTGGGATTCGCCTGACATACAAATCGTGCGCTATCACAGCCCAAGCAAACGAGTCAATGACTTCGTCAATGACTTCGAAACAGCAATTTGCAGAATTGAAATCCCATCTGTTGCAGCTCATCTCTCAGGATTTCCTTGCGTTAGGCGTTTTACCGGCAGCCGATCTCGCGATAGTATTTTTCAGCGCCCTTGTGCAAAGGGATCACGCACTTGGTGCACAGGTGCTGAGGCGTGATAGGAATCTCGAAGCTTTGTAAATGCTTCGGCTGATCCTTGTAGGGCGCGGCGACGGCGTCTCTCTGATCGGTGCATACCTTTGCTAATAGGTAGGCCAACTCTTCCGGCAAATCCTCCCGGCACGCAAGCAGCCAGCCTCCGTAGTCGAGCGTAAGAAGATCTTCTTCAATTCCTTTGAGCCGGCCCTTGGGAATGACCGACCCGCTGAACCCGTAGGTTTCTATCATATAATCGACGACGGCCCGGCTGAGCGGCAGACAGCGAAGCGGCCGCGCTTCGGCCAATTGCTCCCACATGGGATGATGCTGCCCTTCCTGAAAAATCGCGTTCGCCTCGCCGCTCCGAACCAACGGAACTCCCACGACAGAGGGGCCGGGAAATAAAACTTTTCCGCCCCATGATTCTATATGCTGGTAGCTGAAGCCGTACTGTTTCAGTACTTGTTCGACGGTCCAGGTGAGCGTATCCGGCCCGGTGGGGCCACTTCTGCCGGAGACTAGAATCAACGGCGGCTTTCGCTTCGCCAGCTCTTCGAAGGAATGGATGCCCAGCTCTTCCGCAACCAGCCAGAAGATATAATCGGGCTCCGGAAAGCGGGCGATCGCCCTCAGCTCGCCGACGCGCTCCCTATACGGCCCTTTTCCCTCCATAGCCATTTTGGCGGTGACCGGAGGATTGATGATTCCCGCGTCGACTTCTCCTCTGCCGATCATCTTGGGATTCTCAAACGAGCCGAGGCCGAACTTCGGTGAGTAGACTCCTACGGAAGAGACGAGGCCGGTTTTCTTTTTATCGCGAAATCCCTCCACCAACTGTGACGTGAGCTTCCACCAGGGATGGTAAGGAAAGTTGGAGACGATCTTTAACACATAACCATATTCATCTCTTTCAAGCATGCGTTGCTCCTTACATCGCGGCTTGAGTTGAACCCGACGACCACACAACACTCACCGCGCTGATACACGGTTGTTTTTCTTTGCGGGCGCCACCGTTTTGTCGAGCCAAATTCCGGCGATCAGAGATTTCACCAAGCAGCAGCAACTCAATACCCCCGCGCTCATTGCTTTGCTCGACAAGATCGGCCCATCCATCCTTCTCGTTCACTCGCAGGCGGGGGCCTTCGGCTGGCCGGTGGCTGATGCGCGGCCTGATCTGGTGAAGGCCATCCTCGCCATCGAGCCCAATGGGCCGCCCGCCTACAACGTCGAGTTTGTGGGCGCGCCGGACTATTTCAAACCGGGTCGGCTTGGCCTCACCTATGGCATAACCGCTATGCCGCTCACCTATTCCCCGCCCGTCGCAAGCGCATCGGAACTGTCGTTTGTCCAGGAAGAAAACGCGGACGGGACGGGCCTGGTGAAATGTTGGTTGCAGGCCGCGCCGGCGCATCAGTTGCCCAACTTGCAGAAGATCCCGGTGCTGGTTTTGAGCGCGGAAGCCTCTTATCACGCGCCCTATGATCATTGCACCGTGAAGTATTTGCAGCAGGCAGGTCTTCGTCCCACCTGGATCAAGCTCGCCGATGTAGGCATCCACGGCAACAGCCACGTCATGATGCTGGAGAAGAACAATCGGCAGATCGGCGCGGTGATCGCCCGCTGGCTCGAC
>VBKE01000123.1 GCA_005879605.1 Deltaproteobacteria bacterium | reverse complement strand
TTTCTCAAAGGGCTCTGTGAAGGAATTGCCTACTTCAAGACACACCGGGCCGAATCCATCAAGATCATCAAAGACAACTACAAAGCGGAGGGCGATCTGGACGATGAAGCCGCCATCCATCTCTATGACGAGCTCAAAATGATCCTGCAGGCCAAGCCCTACGCGACCATCCCGGCGATCAGCAACGTCTATGAAATCTCCATAGAGCAAGACAAAACGGCCGAGAAGACGGACCCCATGTCGCTTTGGGACTTTCATTTCCTGCGCCGCATCGACGACAGCGGGTTTATCGACAATCTATACAGAACATAACCAAGTAACGAAGGATTGGGCGATGAGCGGCGCGACACCGAAGCTCGGCGTAACGATGACTCCCGAAGAGGCCAAGGGCTTCGTCGACGGCCTGAACGAGAAAGTAATTCAGCGCTGGGAAGAGCGCGTCACGCGCGGCGCTTTCATGAGCCAGTTCGTTGAAGGGAAATTATCTATGTCCGCGATCAAACTCTTCTTCAAGAACTGGGGCAACTTCACCGTCGAGATCAACACACTCATCGCCGCTTCCTATCACAAGCACATCGGATTCTTTAAACGGCATTCGGATCTCCTGGGGCCGCTCGGCGCGAAGATCGCCGATGAATTTATTCATCCGAAGCCTCCGGGCCACGTGCTCGTGATGCTACAGACCGCGGAAGCTTTGGGTCTCACCAAAGATGATGTCCTGCGCCAGCCGATGCTGCCGGAGGCCCGGGCGATTTTGGACTTCAAGCGCGCGCTCCTTTGGGAAGGCACGGTGGCCGAGTGGTGGTTCTCGATGCTTACCGAAGAGCCCATCGGCCACTGGGCGGCGGCCTGGTTCAGAACATTGACGACGCACTACGGCTTTAGCCGCAGTCAGGCTGTCTATTTCTCGACTCACGAGGAAGCGGACCTCAAAGAACACGACGATGGCGTGATGGGTCACGGAAGTTTCAATCGCATGGTCATGCAGCGCATCTTGGAAGACGGCTACGCCGACGTACGCGAGGGTTATAGCTTAGAATATTGCGCCATTGCAGCGGTGGATCTCTACGGAGTTATGCATCGCGCGGCAGTTGAACTCGCAAGCTAAGCCGACGGAAAGAGAGGAGCTATAGATGAATCTGGCTAATCACGACCTACGCGCCTGGATGAAAGAAGTTGACTCCATCGGCCAGCTGCACCGAATCCAAGGGGTTCCCTGGGATAAAGACATGGGCGGATTGCTCGAGATGATTTTGGAGCGCAGCAAGCATCCGCCCGCTTTGCTCTTCGAGAAAATTCCCGATGCCCGCCAAGACATACAGATCCTTTGCAGTCAAATCGACGGAATCCAGAGACTGGCTTTGGCCATGGGGACCGATCCCAAGCTCGGAACAACGGATTTCATCCAAGCGTGGCGGCAAAAAATCCGCAATTTCCAACCCGTGGAACCGGAATATGTGAAGGACGCGCCGATTTTCGAGAATCGTGTCGAGAAAGATATCGACCTGGAAGCGTTTCCTGTTCCGCGCTGGCACGAACTGGACGGCGGACGTTACATCGGTACCGACGATCTCGTGATCACCCAAGATCCGGAAGAGGGCTGGGTGAACGCCGGCACTTATCGCGTCATGCTTCAGGCCCAGGATGCCTTGGCGCTTTACATATCGCCGGGAAAACATGGCGGTCTTCATCGACAAAAATATTTCGACATGGGCAAGCCTTGTCCCGTCGTGATGTCCTTTGGCCATCATCCACTCTTGTTCATCTCCGGCTGTACGGACGTGCCGGTCAAGATGAGCGAGTTCGCCTACGCCGGGGGCGTATTGAACGAACCGGTTCGATTGGTGCGCGGGCCGCACACGGGCCTGCCCATTCCGGCTTATTCGGAAATCGCGATCGAAGGAGAGATGGCGCCCGGCGATAGTCTTCCCGAAGGTCCGTTCGGTGAATGGCCCGGATACTACGCCAGCGATACGCGGCCTGAGCCGGTGGTGCGTGTCAAAGCACTTTATTATCGGAAGCACCCCATCTTGTGCGGCGAGCCGCCGTTGCGTCCGTCCGCCGGTCAAGGCTTTCACCGTTCCATCCAGCGTTCGGCGTTGATATGGAACGCATTGGAAGACGCCGGGGTGCCCGACGTCAAAGGGGTCTGGCTCCACCCGGCGGGCTATCGCTTTTTCTCCATCATCAAAATCAAGCAGCGCTATCCCGGTCACGCTAAGCAAGCAGCGCTCGTCGCAAGCCAATGCCGCCCCGGCGCCTACCTGGGCCGGTACGTCATCGTCGTAGATGATGACATCGACATCTACAATCCCGATGACGTCATCTGGGCCATCTCGACCCGCTCGGAACCGGAAAACATCGACATCATTCGCCGCTGCTGGAGCGGACCCCTCGATCCGGCTATTCCCAAGGAACGCAAAGGTTTCAATTCGCGGGCGATCATCGACGCCACCCGGCCCTACGAGTGGCGCGACAAGTTCCCGCCGGTCAACGCAGTGAGCAACGAATTCAAGAATCAACTCGACAAAAAGTATGCTTCGCTGCTCAAAGAGGTTTTGCAGCGAGACCACTAATCTGATCCTTGTGCCACCATTCCGCCCATGGCGTAAATTCATAGAAACAACCACCGTGCGAGGAGTCAGAACATGAAAAAAATCCTGGCTCTTTCTTTCGGACTACTGTTGTGGATAGCCGGGCCGCGCATTGTCATAGCGCAGGCGCAGTTAACCAGCCTCGTTTTGGGCCATAGCGGCGGCGCGGGTTTGACCTCGGATCTGCGCCGGATCATTGAGCGGGAAAAGATATGGGAAAAGTATGGTCTCAACGTAAAGGCCGTTTACTTCAACAGCGGAAGCGTTTTGACGCAGGCGATGGCCGGTGGAAACATCGCTGCTTCTGATTCCGACGTTCCGGCGATGCTGAATCTCTCGGTATCAGGCGTGGCCGATCTCAAACTCGTGGCGGTGACCATCAACCGTCTCGAACATATTTTTGTCGTCCGAAAGAACATCGTCAACCTCGAAGACCTCAAAGGTAAGCGGGTGGCCGTCAGCCGGCTCGGATCGGCATCCGACATCGTGACGCGCATGGTTTTGCGCTCCTGGAAGTTCGATCCGGAAAAGGAAATAAACTTCTTGCAGGCTGGCAACACGCCCACGCGGATGACCGCGCTGGCAGTGGGGCATGTCGATGCCGCTCTAGTCAGTCCGGAGGGTCTCCACAAGATTATGGCTACAGCTTGCTGCCGCGTGTTGGCGGATCTTGCCGAGCTGCCGCTGGACTACGCCCGATTCGGCGTCACGTTTCCTACGTCCCTCATCAGAACCCAAAGGGACACCGTGCGTAGAATACTCCTGGCCTATGTCGAAGGAATCTCCATCTACAAGACTCGACCGACAGCGGCCTATGCCGTGATGGACGAGAGCGGCATTAAAGAGCCGACGGTTCAGAAGGAGCTCTACGATCGAACCGCCAAGAGCTTGCGTGAGTATCCCATCCCGGAACCGAACGGCGTCCAGGGTGCTCTCGACTCTTTGACTCATCCGAACGCTAAAACAACCAAACCGGCGGGTTTGATGGACACGAGCATTCTGGAGGAGATCAAAAAGTCCGGCTTCATTGACAAATTATATAGACGGGCAGGATAATGCGTAGACGGTGGGGCGGGACGCCTGTTCGCGCAATCGGGCACAACCTTTATCATCCCCAATATGACTTCGAGGAGCACTAAAGTAATGAGCATTGCCGTGCTGGTCGTGTCTTTTGCCGTTTGGACATTTTCAGCTGGATTGGCTTTCGCGCAGGCCAACTCCATTATCATGGGCTTCAGCGGAGCGGGAATCAGCACCGATCTGCGCCGCGTCATCGAAAAGGAAAACCTCTGGGACAAGTACGGCGTCAACGTCAAGGCGATTTATTTTAACAGCGGCAACGTTTTGACTCAGGCGATGGCGGGCGGCAATATCAATCTCTCCGATTCCGACGTGCCGGCAATGCTCAATTTATCCGTCTCAGGAGTCATGGATCTTAAGACCATCAGCGTTACCTTTAATAAACTCGAACACATTTTCGTAGCGCGGAAGAACATCTCCAAACCGGAAGAGCTCAGAGGGAAGAAGATTGCTGTCAGCCGGATCGGGTCGGCGTCGGACATCGTGACCCGCATGGTGATACGTCAGTGGAAGATCGACCCTGAGAAGGAAGTCACGATTCTTCAATCCGGCAACACACCGACTCGTATGACTGCGCTGGTCGCAGGCCATGTCGATGCGGCACTCATCAGCCCGGACAATATCGCCAAGATCCTCGCCACCGGTTGCTGCCGCGTGCTCGTCGACCTTTCAGAGTTGCCATTGGATTACGCCCGCTTCGGCGGCACCGTTTCGACATCTATGATCAAGACTCAACGCGACATATTGCGCCGCTATCTTCAGGCGACCATTGAAGGAATCTACCTGTTCAAGACTCGACCGAAGCTTGTCTACTCGGTCTTCGAAGAAGAAGGCATCAAAGAGCCGGCAGTTCAAAAGGAGCTTCATGAGCGGCTGGCGAAAAGCCTTCGAGAATATCCGATCCCGGAACCCAACGGCATTCAGGGCGCTCTTGATTCACTGACTCATCCGAACGCCCGCACGACGAAGCCGGCAAGCCTCATGGACATCAGTATCCTGGAGGAAATTAAAAAGTCCGGCTTCATTGATAAGTTCTACGGCCGTCCGCCGAAAAATTGAACCATATGAAGCCTAAATTACTCGCCTTCTATTTTACGCTAGGCTTCACCGCGACTCTGCTGATCGTTCCCGCTTCGTCACCAGGGCAGGAGAAACCCGCCCTGGAAAAAGTCCGCATTGCCGTCGCCACAAGCTCAATGGCATTTCTCGTTCCTTTCGTGGCTAAAGACCGCGGCCTCTATTTAAAGAACGGCGCTGAAGTCGAGCTTATCCAAATGCGCCCCAACGTTGCGATGGCCGCGTTGCTGAGCGGCGATATCGACTACGTGGAGCTTATCGGGTCCATTATCCGTTCCGCGGCCAAAGGCATACCGGTACGGGCGGTCTCGACTAGTATTAAAGCTCCGTTCTTTAGCTTCGTTGCCCAAAGCAAATATAAGAGCATGAAGGATCTAAAAGGGGCCACTATCGGGCTTGCCTCCATCGGCGGGACCAACTACATCAGTACGCGTTTGACTTTGCGTCATTTCGGTTTTGATCCCGACAAAGATGTAAAGCTTTTGGCTATCGGCGACGAAAAACTGATGTACGACGCGTTCAAGATCGGACGGGTCGATTGCATCGTGGTTGCCCCGCCGTATTCGGTCCTCGCGAAACGGGAAGGCTACCCTTTGCTTGCCCATACGGCACAGTATGTAACCATGCCTTTTTCCGGCCTCGGCACTACCATCGAAAGAATCAAAAACAATCGAGGGCAGATCAAAAAAATCTTGAAATCCGAAATCGAGGCGCTGAGATTTATTCAAAGCAACGCGGCAGGAACGACAGACGTGATCCGCAAACGTTTCAACATGGACGAAAAGCTCGCCCGAGAATCCTACGATGTTTCAGTCGACGCCTTTAGCCGTGACGGTCGCGTGCCTCTGGACGGCGTCGATATTTTGTTGCAAATCGAAAAGGACGCCAGGCAAATTCTCCCAACCGTAACGCCTCAAATGGTCGTGGAACCCTCGTTGGCGGAAGAGGCGCTGAAGGAATTAGGGCGTTAGGGCTGGCTTAATATCTTTCGCATGTAGACTCGCTTGTAACCTTGCTCTTGCTTCCGTTCCGTTTCGACGAAACCGAGTTTACCGTAAGGCCCGATCTTCTCGGTCATCTGCTCGTTCGTGTAAAGGGTGAGCGCAACGGGTGAGAAATCTCCGTTACGTCGTACTCATATCTTGCGACGAAGTATGATCCCACCTGCCTGTTGTTGTGGAATCTAAACCGAGACGCTCATAGATCGCTCGCAGGCGCGGGCGCGACGCTTCGCAATCCAAGCACAGGTAGCGGCGCCCGAGTGCGTGCGTATGCGCAATGGCCCAAAGCAATAACGCCGAGGAAACGTCTCCTCCGGAAAAAAGTCTTCGAACAGCGAGCCGGTGAATAAACGCAGAGTCATCTTGCCTTATATCGGGCCAAAACAGTTTATCTTCAAGCTCGAATCTGATGGTTCCAGCCGGCTCACCGTTGCACTCGGCTAGGAAAAACAGACCTGAATGAACATCATCCGCGATTTGGCTCGACAACAATTCATCGTCCCGCCACATCGCGATTCCCCCGTCCTCCAGCCAACGAGCAGCTTCCCTTAAGATGTCAGCCACCAAGTCAACATCCTGCGGCACCGCTTGGCGGATGGATAATTGCATGGAATTGACCGGGTCACTTCTTCTTCGCCGGTACCCGCTGCTGCGCGCGCTTCTCGCCAGTCTGATAATGCTCCCCTCTGAGAGCGAGATTCGCTTCTTCCTCGTCTTCGTCAGACCACAACCCGAGATTGTAACCGAACCATGGATCTTGCGGTTTGAGTTTGGGCAGCTCAAGACGCTCCCAGAGTTGCCTGGCGCGCTCCATGAATTCTTTCTTTGGCAAGGAAACAGGCGGGTAGTCCCACTTGCGTGTCGCATCGATGAGCATCGCAGAGCAGCCATACGTTTCGTCCAACGAGTTTTCCAGTTCCTTGCCCGGAGGCGCCGACGATGGGTCCATCTGCGGCGTGCGGTTCCGAATGATCAGCACGTCGCGGTGCGGCTGCATGCGAAACGCCAGCGCCCAGAAGAGTGAATCCAGGTTTCGCGGATTGATGTCTTCGTCCACCGCGATCACCATTTTGCCGGTGGCGGGATGGTAGCCGACCATGCTGTGCAACGCCTGCCATACATGCGCCTGATTGATCTTCTTCATTCGAATGACGCAAATTTGGCGCACCGCGATGCTATGAAAAGTCACTTCGACGATTCCCGGAATGTTGCACTGGTCTCTCAGAAATCGAAGGTAATTGCCCTCGGCCGAAACCTGTCGCATCACGCTCGACTCGCTGGGCGGCATCTGGCTGATGATCGCGGCAAAGATCGGATTCTTTCTGTGTGTGATACACTTCACTTCGAAATAGGGGTTGAGCAGTTTTTCGGCGATATAGCCGGTGGACTCACCAAACGGAGCCTCAGGTTCTAAAAATTCCGTCGATATCTCTCCCTCGATGGCGATTTCGGCGTTGGCCGGAACCAGCAAATCATTCGTCTTACACCGAACAACTTCGATCGGCGCTCCGGCAAGGCCGCCGGCAATATCGAGCTCGCTGACGCTGAAAGGCACTCGGGCGGGCGCGGTGTACGCCACCGGCGGCGGCGCGCCGATCACCAGCGCCGCTTGAAGGGGAATCCCCCGCTCCTGGCACTTGCGCCAGTGATAGCCACCGTGGTTGCTCGAACTGAGAAAGACTCCGGTCCGCGTCGGGCTTTTGATTTGCCCGCGATAGTTGCCGATGTTGATCTTTCCGGTTTCTGGATCTTTCGTGAACCAGTGAGACGCCGTCGTAAACGGCGCGCAATCATAGCCTGGGGTCGAGATGGGAATAGGGAACTCACCCAGTCCTGCTTTTTCCATCAGCGACGAGCCCGTGTGAACTTCTTCATGGACCGGAGCGTTCTCCACAATTTTTGGTGGGATCGGTTGCCTTTGAGCTTGATCCCAACGATCGACGATCTCTTCGGGTTTACATTGCAAACCAAAGCCATAGATCTGCCGCGAGGCGGCCAGGGTGCCGACCGCCACCGGGATTTCGTACTTCCTGCCCTTCACGTCGGTCAAATGGGTGAACATGAACGCCCGCCGCTCATCCTCCGACAATCCGCGAAACTGCCAGCGCACTAAAGGCATTAGCTCGGTGTCTTTGTTGATAAGCTCGTCGATTTTCACCAGCAGTCCGGCTTCATCCAGCGCGGCGAGATGCTCCCTGAGATCTTTGAAGTAACCCATTATCAATTCTCCTTACAGCGTCCTTGGTAAGCGTGATATGTGATTTTCCGGTGGAATGCCAGGAGTGTTGCTTGACCCTTCCCCCTGCCAAAGGGCGAGGGTTTTTACGGAGTACACTTCTGAAGCTAGAAGTGTCGTGATTTCAACGCGACTACATTAGAAACCCAGCGCGCAGCCACCCTTGCGTGGGTCCGATTCGCCCTGAAGGCGCCTGATTCGGGATGAATGATAATCACATGCGCACCACCGAAACTCTCGAATTACCGCCGACGATTGTGTGGCCCTTACGAGCAAAATTTAAAAACCTACGCCGCCTTCTCAGAGATCTCCGACATCGCCGTCGCCAGCGCGCTGCGGTAGGCGCGGTCGATGGCGAGACTGTCCTGCGCCGCGCGAATCACGGCCTGAGCGGTTCGTTCGTCTACGACGTATTTGTCAAAGATCGGCTCGAACATGTCCGAATGATCTTCATCCGCTACCATGTGTACCTTCGTGTTGATGTCGAGCGCCTCGATGGTGCCGCCCAGGTCCGCGACTTTCTTGTGAGCGCATCGCTGCGTAAAACCGCCGCCTTTGACAATCGCGGAATTGTTCTTTCGTTCCGTAATGTGATTCACCATCAAGCTTTCAATCCATGGCCGCGTCGTTGCCAGGTACATCCAGGCGTAAATCGCCGCCCTTGCGCCCGGGAGCAAGTTCGACTCTGCGGTCGCCTCCGCCATTTGCTGGTCGGTCAAATGGGCCGATCCCATGCGCTTGTCGTAGATCAACTCGTCTTTTTCGTGCTCCCAGATGGCACGTTTCACATCGAGAGGCGCCTTGACCTGCGCGGCCCCCCAGCAATCACGCCGGCTCTTGATGTAATGCGGATAATGCAGATCCAAAAGCTTTTGCCGCGCGGGAGTCAGCTTTACGGCGAAAAATTGCTTATACTCCGGCGTGTCAAACTGACGATTGACGATCGTGTTAAGCTCTTCTCGTGTTTTCGGCCATAGACTCATAAAAACCTCCTAAAAATGTTATGCATCAGTTAAAAGCGAGTGACTGACGAAGCAACCAAACAGATCAAGATTCCTCGCTGCGCTCGGAATGACAACTGGGCACGTTAAAACAACTGGAAGATCCATCTAAAAACCCATTACTCCACCACTCCATCACTCCATTTCTATCCCGGTAACTTCTCCTGCGCCAAAGCGATGCCCTTCCGAAACATCGCGTTAAAAGCGAGCGAATCTTTGGCTGCCTGAAATGCAAGCTGTTCTTTTTTCCCAGTAGCGAATTCTTTGAGAAACGGCAGAAACATGTCGCTGTGCTTCTCGTCTGCTTGGCTGTGCGCTTCCATATTGGGAATCTGCTTCCAGGTGAAGCCCATCTCCTCCATCCACTTCTTCGCCATGCGTGTCGATTGCCCGCCACCCAAATCCCCTAACAGCCGATCATCGTTGCACCACTCGGTGACCGTCATCGCTGCTAGCGCCTCGATCCAACTCATCTCGCTGGTCATCCAGGACCAAGCGTAGAGGACCGCTCGAGTCTCCGGCAAGGGTTGGGCGCTGAGGATCTCTTCCGGTTCCAGGCCGACGGATTTCCCCTGACGAATGATGAGGTGGAGGTGACCATATTCGGAAAAATCATCACGGATGATCTCCTCGTATTCGTGTTCTAGAATTCGCTGCTTGACCGCCAGGATCGGGCAGTTGGCGGAGACATGCGCCCAACAATCGCGCCTGTGGCGCACGAAAAGACTCTGCTGCGTGACCATGATAGCCGCCCGCGGCTTGGTCATCTTGATCGAGAAGTAGCGCTCCAGTTCCGGCGAGCGGATATAGTCGCGCACCATCGCGCCTAATCGCTCATGCCACTCAGCCTCGTTCACGATTCCCTCCCTTGTAGAGCTTGTCAATGATCCCGTCTTGAACTAGATGGTCGACGATACTGTTGTCGAAGAGTTTCGCTTTAGCCGCTCCACCCGATCCAACCATTTCCAACACGGTTTGCACAGCCGCCGGATCGACTCGCGGAACGGAGTCGAGGTATTTGCTGACAAACTCATAGTGCATCTCCGCCGGCCCGCCCCTTTGGCCCATATACTTTTCCAGAACTTTAAGCGCCTGTGGTTTCCTGGTCTTTAGCGCAGCGATGCCTTCGATGTATCCGGCAACAATGCTCTCCACAGTCTTCGGTGACTTACGGTAAAAATCGGTGCTGACAGCGAGGAGATTCATCGAGAATGGAATTCCGAGTTCGGCGGCATCGACCAGCAGTTTAGCTTGGGGAGCCGGCGCCTGGGAGGAGACGCGGCCTTCCGCCTGCCTGGCGCGAAAACCCAAATCGGCTTCGACGACGCCGCCAAACTGCCGCAGTTCGGTTTTCCCTTCGAGGTTGAGCTTGCGTAAGATGAGCCGCGTAACGAACTCGCTCGTGGAGCCGAACCGGGTAATCGCCAGCGTTTTGCCCTGGAGCTGCTCCGGTCGTTGAATCTCCGGCTGCACCCACAACTGCATGCCGGGCCGGCTTGTATTGCTGCCAACGGCAATGATCGGCGCGCCTTTGATAGTCGCCGCGAGCACGGCATTGCTCGCGCCCAACGCCGCCTGGACACTTCCGCCGACCAACGCCTGAATCGCCACAGCTCCGGAACTGATGTAGACGAGATCGACGCTGAGACCGTTTCGGTCAAACGCACCGCTTTCCTTGGCCATCCAAACTCCCGCCATGCTGGGACTAATGGCAGCGTAGGCGAAGGCGATTTTTTCTTTCGGTGATTCGGCACTTTGAACCGAAAGGGGAAAGAGAATGATCAGTGCAAAGACGACACAGAGCCGGCGACAAAAATGCTTACAGCATTTTCCTTTGAAAGTCATATTGTCACTGCGAAGGTTTTTACCGACCGCCGTCAATCCTTTTCTTTCCTTCCCCTTGACGGGGAAGGATCAAGGAAGGGGTGCAAAATAAGTGAGCATCCCTTAGCACCCCTATCCCGACCTCCGTCGAGGGTGAAGGAGTGAGCCCCCGGACGAGTCGCAAGAGGCTTGCCGTTACAAAAACTTTTCCTGAGCTACACAGGGCTTCCACATCTAAAACGCTTTCACGAAAGCGCCTCCATCGCATCGGCAATACCGGCTTGATAAACGCGATAGAGCTCCTCGGACTCCCGTGCCGCCTGAAGAATGATCTCTTCGTTCTCATCCATTCCGAACTCTTCCCAGATCGACAGGAACATATCGACATGCTCTTTGTCCGTCGCGCGATGCGCTTTCCAGTTCGGAAGATCATCCTACGTGACTCCGAGATATTTGATCCAGAGTTCATCTATGCGTGCCGCATGGCCGCCGCCGAGATCGGCGAGCAAGCGGTCGTCCTGATTCCATTCGGTCATGGTCATCGCCGCCAGGCCTTCGAGCCAATGCTTCTTCTTGCATATCCAGCCCCAGGCATAGAGCGTCGCGGTCGTACTCGGAATCGGCTTGGCCTCCAAGATATCCTTGGCGGTCAAGCCGATGGCTTTCCCCTGTCGAATGATCAGGTCCAAATGGCCATGCTCTGAATGAGCATCGCGGATCATTTCTTCATATTCATGCGCCAAGATTTTCTGCTTCACCGCCAACACGGGGCAGTTACCCGACACAAAAGCCCAACAGTCCCTGCGGAAAAGGTTCGCCAAGGTAGCCGCTAATCACTTCGTACTCGTCCACCTCGAAGGCGCCCGTGTAGCACGCGCCCATGTTAAAGGCCGGATGGTGGCCGAGAACGGTGGCCACCGGGCATTCAAGCTTGTTGTCCTCGTAATCGCGGTAGATCTTCCACAGGTGGCGCGGCGAAGCGGAACAGCCCGTGGTATTGCGCGACTTGATTTCCATTCGGTGATAAGAGCAATTATGAATTCCCGTCTTGCGATCTCGGGTCACCGTAGCCATAACGATATACGGACCGCCGTCCATCTCATGGTGACGCATCACCGGAAGATCGAGGAGATCCACATCGCGTCCTACTTTCACGACTTCTTTTACCGGCGCCGACTTTTTATCGATAATCACCGGAGGAATGCGGCGCTCCTCCAGTTCCAGACAAGCCTCGGCCATCTCCGTGCGGTTCATCTCTTTGGGCAGCCCCAAGGCGA
>VBKE01000122.1 GCA_005879605.1 Deltaproteobacteria bacterium | reverse complement strand
TATTGACCGGGCCGAAAGTGATAATTGGTTGATTTGAAATAAATAACTCATGATTTTTCTTGGTCTCGATTTGAACTGCGTAGAGACGATTTGCGATCCTGCGAGCAACTTACTCGTAGGGGGCACCCATGAATTTGGGCAAGTTGGTGTTTGCGCAAATCACGCAGCATTTGCCATTGACCACGTTTCGCCGTTGTGTGGCGCGCTATGGCGGAGGGCACAAGGTCAAGAGTTTTTCCTGCCTGGATCATTATCTTTGCATGGCTTTTGCTCAACTGACCTATCGAGAAAGTTTGCGCGACATCGAAGCGTGCCTGCGTGCGCAAGCGGGCAAGCTGTACCACATGGGCATCAAGAGCCGGGTGTCGCGCAGTACTCTGGCCGATGCCAACGAGAGCCGCGACTGGCGCATCTACGCCGACTTTGCCCAGTCGCTCATCGCCATTGCCCGTCGTCTTTATGCCGCAGAATCGTTTGGCGTCGATCTCAACGACACGGTCTACGCTCTGGATGCCAGCACCATCGACCTGTGTCTGTCGGTCTTTCCTTGGGCTCCGTTTCGCTCGACCAAGGCGGCTATCAAGTTGCACACGCTCTTGGACCTGCGTGGCAACATCCCTTCGTTCATCCACATCAGCGATGGCAAACTGCACGACGTCAACGTTCTGGACCTGCTGTTGCCCGAGCCGGGTGCTTTCTACATCATGGACCGAGGCTACATCGACTTCGAGCGGCTTTATCAACTGCACGAGGCGAAAAGCTTCTTTGTCACCCGCGCCAAATCGAACCTCAAAGCCCAACGTCGCTATTCGCACCCGGTCGATCGAAGCACGGGGTTGATTTGCGATCAGACCATCGTGCTCAGCGGCTTCTACTCGCGCCAAGACTTCGATACGCCCCTGCGTCGTGTCCGATTCAAAGATCCCACAACCGGCAAGCGGCTGGTGTTTCTCACCAACAATTTCATCTTGCCGGCGTTCACCATCACCGAGCTTTATCGTTGCCGCTGGCAGGTCGAGTTGTTTTTCAAATGGATCAAGCAGCATCTTCGTATCAAAGTCTTTTTCGGCACCTCCGAGAACGCCGTCAAAACCCAAATCTGGATTGCCGTCTCGGTTTACGTGCTCGTCGCCATCGTCAAAAAGCGACTCAACCTGTCGGCGAGCTTGTATGAAATGTTACAGATCTTGAGCCTGACCATGTTCGAGAGAATTCCGTTAGATCAACTGCTTACCAAAATCGTCACCGATGACATTCACGCGTTTTCACCTAATCAACTAAATTTGTTCAATTAATACCCGGACGCTAATGGATTCCCATATCAGTTGATAATCGATGGAAACAGGAAGGCTTTAACGTGGTGCGGGGAGTAAGAGATCTTAAAAGTTTTCTAATCGAGCGTAACTATGCGGACTTTGCAAATCTCACTCACAAAAAAGCCTTGGGCCAGCTTTTAAAAGCGCTTGAACGGCCTAAAGAAAATTAAAGCTGCCAAAGATCTTGCGTTTGTAGTGATACACCAGCCCGATCACAATGGGAATCAGCAGGAGTAGGTTAGAGGATTCCCAAACAAGTATTTCGCCGATGTTTATGAATACACAACAGCAGTGACGAGTAAACTACCGGCATTGATCGTTCATTTGTTGGCACGTGTTTAAGACACAGCTACTCCCGCTTTTGTGAGTAACCGTTTCAATGAACGCGTTAGTCTCCCTGGATCTGATGCGATAGACCGGCCTATGATACCCTTTCCGACTACCTCGTAGAAACATTTGGCAAACACTATGAGGTCATCGATCTCGCCCCACTGCGGTCTCGCAACGTCAAGTTCATCTATTACTTCACGGAGCAGAACGCTGAGGGTCAGGCCTGAGTTGTGCGTTATTGTCGGTCGGCTATTTCCTCTCTGTCGCGCAGGGTCTCTATCCGCTTCCGCACGTAATCAAGGGTTGGACTGTTACTTCTAACCTTTCGTGCGTTTTGTTTCGTTCATCCCGCACAGGCACTTTTGAATTTCAACTCCACAACTTCTTGCTCGCGATCGCCGCGCCGTCGCGCGGGGCGCGCAGCTTGGCCCAGGCGATTTGCGGATGCAAGCGGCCGCCCCGGCCGCAGTCCGTTCGACAGCAACCTTGTTTCGCGAGCCTCAGATTCGTCGGCTAAGACGCGAAGCAGAAAGGTATCAAGATTGAGCATCCCACTTGAGCCCGTAGATAGGATGTTGCCTTGATGTTGAGTTTCCTTTGAAGCTTCCGATCACTTTGCCAGTGCCAGTAGGAATCGGGATCAGCTTGGCTACCGGTTTTCGGTGTTTCGTAGTAAAGGACAATAACGGAGACCTTCTCTCAGAGGGCAACGGGTTTCTTGACGAGGTTTTCGGTAGCGAATGGGAAATTGTGCGCTAGCCAGGCATCGATCCCGCCTTCGAGCGGGCGGACCCTGGTGATTCCTTTGGCTCGCAGCAGCAGCGCCACCCGGGCGCTGGTCGCTTCATTGGGTCACGAGCAGTAGAGGACGACGTCGCGATCCCGGGGAATCTCTCCGTGGCGGTCTTCGATCTCTTCCATAGCGATACCGTCCAGAGAATGGGGTCAAATCTTTACCTTTGACTTAAGGATCCCGTTTGTATTAATTGGAGTTCATGGCACGACCGTTACGGATAGCGTACCCACATGCTTTTTATCATGTCACTTGTCGAGGAAACGAGCGGAGGGCGATTTACCGAGATGACCAAGATCGATTGCTGTTTTTAGATAAGCTTAAGGCCTCTTTAGAAATCTACGGGGTCAAGCTTCATGCTTACGTTTTGATGGGCAACCATTTTCACTTTATCGTGGAGACCCCCAAAGCCAACCTGTCGGAGTTTATGAGGCATTTTAATATCGCTTATACGGGGGCCTACAATCGGCGCCACAACCGCGTGGGCCATCTATATCAGGGAAGATACAAGGCCGTAGTGGTGGAGAAAGACAGCTATTTATTGGAACTCAGCCGCTACGTGCATTTGAACCCTGTTCGGGTCAATCCTCATAAACAAAAGACGATCAGGGAACAGCTCAAGTACTTGGAGAGATTTCCTTGGAGCAGTCTCGCGGGCTACGTTGCCGCCGAGCGAAGAGAGCCATGGGTGAGTTATGAAGAGGTGCTCGGTCACCTCGGAGCATCGAGGTCCAGGTACAGACAGTTCATCGAAGATGCAATCATGAGAGGGTACGAGACGCCGTGGGAGGAGTTGACGGGGCAGGTGATATTAGGGAGAGAGGGTTTTTTAGAGAAGTTGAAGGGGAAGCTAGACAAAGCCGGTGCTCGGCGAGAGCGTCCTTCGCTGCGGGCGATTCATGCGCTGGATCCTGAAGTGTCGTTGAGCGCGGTGACACGGTATTTCAAAATCGGCGGTGTAGAGCTAAAAAAGAAGCGCACGCCGTATAGAGACTATCGGGCAGTAGCGATGGAGTTGATGTATCGTTATAGCGGGATCAGTCAGGCGGAGCTGGGAAGACGGTTGGGCGGGTTGGACTATAGCGCGGTCAGCCGCGAGAGAAAAAGGTTAAGAGAGAGGATGGCGGTGGATCGGCAATTGAAGGGAGCAGTAGAGAAGATCGAGAGTCGTCTTAATCAAAGGTAAAGATTCGACCCCATATCATGATTGCCCTCAAACCAGACCCGGTCGCCTGCGGCATTGATTTCGGCGCAATTGCCGCGCAAGCTGGCAGGCGGGGATCATCACCGATCCCGAGGCGACCTACAGGTCGTTTGATGATGCCCACTTTGGTAAGGACAAGCAACCATGCACACTGGCAAATCATACAAACTTTCGGAGTTCCTCAATTGGACACGAAGGGATATCTACGTCCTGATTATTCTGGGAGTCGTAGCCGTTGTTGCATACCAGATCGGAAACATAAAATGGCTGGGCATTCCCTCGACGGTAGTGGCGCTCCTGGGAACAGCCACCGCGTTTATCGTTGGTTTCAAAAACTTTCAAACCTATAACCGTACCTGGGAAGCTCGACAAATATGGGGCGACATCATAAGCAGCAGTCGGGCCTGGGGAACAATGAGCAGGGACTTTTTTGACAATGCCGAAAAATCAACAGAGCTTGTCTATCGCCACCTCGCCTGGTTGACTGCATTGCGCTATCAGCTGAGGGAGAACAGGGCATGGGAAACCATAAGCAAGGGACACAATGCAGAGTATTTGAAGTATTACTCCATCCATGAAAAGCAAACAGCATTGGAAACGGAGCTGGCGAAATACCTTCCTGATGCGGAGCAAAAACAGATTCTTGCCGCGGGCAGCAAGGCAACCCAGATCATGAGCCTTCAAAGCAAAACGATAAAAGGGCTTTTCGCCAGCCAGGCGATCGACGTGGCGCAGTTCCTCGACATGCAAAAGTCAATCAAGGATTTCCTCTTGCAACAAGGCAGATGTGAATGCATCAAGGATTTCCCGTATCCAAGGCAATATGCAACCGTCAATTCCTTTTTCATCAAATTGTTCTGCCTTCTGCTTCCCTTCGGGTTGCTCAGGGAATTCGACAAGCTCAATGACAGCGTCGACGGGGTGATCAAGGGAAACATGGTCTGGCTGGTCATCCCTTTCAGTGTATTGATTTCCTGGATGTACACCTCGCTGGAGCGAGTCGGAGAGAGCACCGAAAACCCGTTTGAGGGGAATGCGAATGACGTCCCGATCTCACAAATGTGCCGGACCGCGGAAATAGATTTGCGGGAGATGCTTGGCGAAACCGACTTGCCGCCGCCATTGGAACCCAGAAACAATATCGTACTGTAGTACTGCTCCAGACATTGTTTGGAGGCTACGAGTCATGGAAGGAATCACATCACCCGCGAAGGACATCGAATCGGAGAATGTCTGCTGATCGAATATCAGCAGCCCTAATCTAACATGGTGCCTCCCTCGTGCCGCTATATACGCTAGCGCGGCGAATGGTTATCATCGGCACCGGCCTCATCGGCTCGCCGGGCTTACGCACACGGTTTGCCTTTTCTCTACGATCACAATCAGCTTGGCAGCTATGATCTCTCAGATAAGTGAAGCTGAAGGTAGAGCCCTCGCCGACGTCGATGGCATTGTCGCGGAACGTCTCGGCGTACCGCTCCAGCGAGAGTCCGCGCAGCCAGTCGGCGATCTCCAAGGACCCTCCAGATCTTGCGTTGCCCGCTCGCCTAGCTCAAGACGAGGGTCACCTTGCCGTTCTTGCCGGTGAGCGGCGGAGCCATTCGTCGAAACCGATGCGGCCGAGGCGCGCTTCGCCCAACGGCACGAGCGAGCGCTCCTCGACCCGGCCGCCGAAGTATCGGGCCTCGGGGTCATTCACGACCTCACGCGGGTCGCCGACCGCCTTCAGATAGCGGGCGACGATTTCGTTGAATGGTGCTCGTTCCGGGCCGGCGATCTCGACGATGCCGTTGCGCGGCGCCGCGAGCGCCACATCGGCGACGATGGCAGCAACGTCGTCCGCCGCGATGGGCTGGAACAGGCCGGGCGAAATCCTGACGATGTTTCCATCCGCACTTGAAGCGGCGATGCCGCCGAGGAATTCCATGAACTGGGTCGAGCGGATGATGGTGTAGGGGATGCCGGAGGTCTCGATCAGTTTTTCTTGGGCGACCTTGGCGCGGAAATAGCCATTGTCGGGCGTCCGGTCGGTTCCGACGATGGATAGCGCGATATGGTGCCGGACGCCGGCTGCGGCCTCCGCCGCGAGAAGGTTGCGGCCGGAGGTCTCGAAGAATTCCAGCACCGCCCTGTCTTCAAATGAGGGCGAATTGGCGAGGTCGATCACCACCTGCGTGCCGGCCATGGCCTCTTTGAGGCCCTCGCCGGTGATGGTGTTGACGCCGGTATTGGGCGAGGCGGCTACGACCTCGTGGCCGCCCTTGCGCAGAATGGCGACGGTCTTCGAGCCGATCAGGCCGGTGCCGCCGATGACGACGATCTTCATATGCGCTCTCCTTTCTGTAGTCGCCCGCAATCGGACGAGTGTTTAAGTTCACTTCGGATTCGCATTACGTTTAAGGCGTATCCAGTGAGAACGTTGCCAATGTTTATTGAACCATAGCAGCTCGTTTCTCGTGTGTGTATCCAGTGCTCCATCGACGATAATTCGGAGCAAGCGGGAAAGACGCTCCCCAGTCACTTCACTGGTACGAGCGCTGGAGCGCCCTTGTCCTTGATCAAGAACACCAGGAATTTCGCCGGCTGGGTACTGCTTGCGTTCCGGTCAACGATATGAATATCGTCGGGGCCTTCATAGAAGGTCTGTCCTGGTGTCAGTGTTACCTGTTTTCCACCCTTCAGCTGCATCACAACGGAGCCCTTTAGTACGTAAACCATCGCATGTGCATTGTGTCGGTGGATAGGGCTCGACCCGCCGGGCGCATGCTCCACTGTGATCATCAGACCTTCCTTGCCAGGGAAGTCCTTCAGATCTTTCGACATGAGCGGTTTGACCTCGGGCTCCTGAGCCATCAGCGTGCCGGCAATGAGAGATAACAGAACCACCATTATTGTTTTCTTCCTCAGCATAACTAACCTCCCGTTCTTTGCCCGCGGCACCATGGTGCCGATCGGTTCGATATCAGCCATGACCGGATAGCCAGCCGATTTGTGACACCAACCGGAAAATTCTCGACGGCTTCATCGTTGTGCTCCTTCCATGGAACAGCACGTACAGTAGCGATGAGCAGTGATGCAGTTTCTAATGCCACGCTAACATAGAATTGACATGGATCAAGTTAATTTTCGGTTGCTAGCATCGGGAAATACCGGATTTCCACTTCCGATCTCCTGAGGACCGCCAATTTTCTTAGGAGCTGGTCAGAGATCGACGATCTTTGTCGCAGGCAGCACGATTTTCAAGGTAAAACCTAGCCATCGGCCTATAACGGAGGCCTTCTCTCAGAGGACAACGGGTTTGTTGACGAGGCTTTCGGTAACGAATGGGAAATTGTCCGCTAGCCAGGCGTCGATCCCGCCTTCGAGCGGGCGAACCCTGGTGATTCCTTTGGCTCGCAGCAGCAGCGCCACCCGGGCGCTGGTCGCTTCGTTGGGTCACGAGCAGTAGAGGACGACGTCGCGATCCCGGGGAATCTCTCCGTGGCGCTCTTCGATCTCTTCCATGGCTATACGAAGCGCACCCGGGATCATCTGAGGAAACGCCTCGATATCCATGGGCTGGCGCAAGTCCACGATTGAAATGTTTTCTTTGGCCGTGAGTTTGTCCATGAGTTCTTTCGGAGTGATGCGCGCAATCCGCAGGCGACGAAGGAAACGTCGGCGCTGGATGAATTTCCACAAAACATAAGCTGCCAAACCTCCGGCCAGGACTGCGACCAGCCAACCGCCCCAGCGTAGTGCGATCTGCTAGAGTTGATTGCTGAACATCAAGCCCAAGCTCGTGACGGTGACGACCCAGAAGAGTGCGCCCAGGGAATCGTAGATCATGAAACGTCGCACGGGCATGCGAAAGATTCCCGCCAAAGACGGCGCCGCGGTATTCAGGCCGGGTACAAATTTGGCAACGAGTAACGCATGGACGCCACGCCGGACGAAAAGATTCTCAGTTCGCCGAACGCATGAGTCCGGTTCGAGAGAAATGCGGCAGAGCAGCTTCAGTATGCGGCCGCCGCGGTAACGGCCTAGCGAGTACCAGAACAGGTCAGCCAAAATAACCGCGATGAATGCCAAGGCCACCGCGAACGTCAAATTCATCTTGCCGGCACGGGCGAGGGCGCCGGCCGCGATCAACAGAGGAGCAGCCGGGATAGGCAAACCCATCTGTTCGAGCAGCACCCATCCGAACAGCAGAGCGTAGCCGTGCCTGATCAGGAAGTCGGCCGCTTGTTCCAGGGTCAAACCCTCGGAGGAACGGGACGCCTCAGGCAATACGACCGCAAAATAGAAGCTAAGGACAGTTAATATTAGCGCCGCAATCGCCGATTCGACATAGATCCAATGAGCCTGGGAGCGGAGTCGTTTCTCGACGCCTTCATCTCCGACGAGTTCTTCGGTGCCGTTCATCTTGCGCGCGCCGCGCGCAGCGAGAACGACTCAGGTCTTCTTGCGAGCCTGAGAAATACCGAGAGTTCCCATCCAGAACGGCAGAAATAGCACCGAATACCACCCTCGGCTTACACCTGCATAGGTGAAAATGACCGCTAGGACGACGCCCATGGTGAGCATGGCGACACCCATGAGCAGGCGCTTACGGGTTTCCTTCGGCCCGATATTGGCGAGCTCTGCCTTTCCGACGTTCATCGAAAGCTACAGGTGCTTTTTATTAATTTTTTCGATCTCCGCTCGGGTCTCACCCCTCATAGCCGACATTCGTATATCGGCTAGAGCTTGAAGCAGGGGTCAAGTCATTATTTTTGACATTGCCGCGAGGAGAAACCAAGGCTCAGACGTTTACTTCTAGTTTTTTCCTTTTTCTTTCTTTCATCCCGCACAGGCACTTTGAATTCAACTCCACAACTTCTTGCTCGCGATTGCCGCGCCGTCGCGTAGAGCGCGCAGCTTGGGCCCAGGCGATCTGCTGATCCACTCTCCCGCCGAGACCGCAGTCGGTGGCGATCTTCAGCGTGTTCTCACCCATGCAGGTCTTGATTAGGTACGGCACGTCGTCTCCGGCTGGTCAGCGAACCACCGTCGCACGATCTGCGCTCTGATCTGCGCCAGCCGACCGCGACGGCTCCCGTTTCCTAGCTTCGTCCGCGACACTCCGTTCTTTTTGCATGTGCCGCGACACGCTCGCCAATCCGGTTCTCCTCTCCGAGAATTCGCGCATCGGCGTCCGTGGTGGTTGGACGATACGCCACCTTCCAATCCCTTTGATCATGACGTGATGCAGGGTCCCGGGCTCTCTGCTTTTGGTTGCCGCTGCATGTCGTGCGCATCCTGCGACGTCGTCTCTTTATCGGGCTTTGTCAAACTACCAATCCCCCGGATATTCTCTTGACACGGCTACCCGAGCCGAATAGATTTCGTTTGGTCCCTAACAGCACGATTCGCCATTTACGGCGGGGATAAGAAAATTAGTCGTTCGAGCATCACCGAAACGTAATGCCCAGACGACGCGATCACCGTTGACATACATGCACTCGGAGATCGCGTCTTGGTTCGGCGACCCGTTCGCCGAACTGTCAACCATGTGCCAGGTTTCTCTGTTCTGGACTGGATAGGCGAATAATTCGGCACCGGTCGGGACTGGAGTCTCGCCTGGTGAGCCTCGGAGGTTGCCTTTACCATGCCTAAGTTCACGGAATCGCAAATCAAGGCGGCGATCTCTGCACGCGAGAAGGAGACGCGTGCAGATTCGAAGCTCCGCAAGGCCATGTTTGCTCGGATGCAGGCGAGCCGGCGCCTAGGAGAAAAAGCTCTCACTTCCTATCTTAAGAAGACCGGCTTCGATTTCAAAGCCTACGACAGGATCCGTGCACAACAGCAGGCGGAGATGCAGCGGCTCTTGAAGGAAGCGGACAGGGCGGCGATCAAACGGTCTTCCTCACGAAAGAAGGAGCTCGCGTACGGCGTTGAGAACTGGCGCAAGAACATCGAACGGTTTCGCGATGCCACCCTCGTGTCCAAATTCGTACCTGCCTTTGAGGTCGTGGATACTCCCTTTCTGATCTGGCCGACCAACGACCTGGAGCTCGAGGATTCACATATCGAGCCGTGGAACAACACGGCAAAGATTCGCGGTCTGTGGCGTGGCACGGGAAACGAGAACCTGCGGTTCATCTTCGTATGGGAAAACCCGAACGACAAGTGGGCCGTCGTGAACGTCGAGTCTAATCTGGCTGTCAACGGCGTCTGTGATGCGTTTGCGGAAGGAGGATTTCTGGCGGGCAGCCTGAATGGCGTGTTTGTTCAAGCATCCCTGAACGTCTGGGAGTGGTGGAACCACCCACCAACCATGCTTTCCCCGCAGGCGACGCAAACTCAAAAGGTTGTGGCCGTGACGGCTAGTGGCGGAGGGTTTCTGAGTAATCTGGGCGGCGGCAGCGTTGATTCGGCGAGCGCAAGTGGAATCTTTGATGTCAGGCGCACCTTGTTTTCGCTTCCCCCCAATGGTGTCGCGGTATTCGAGGTTACGTTGGAGTTCTTCTACGACAATACCGGCGGCGGCATGATCCAAGCCAACTTCGCAAGCGGTGACTTTGGGGTGAAGTGTCCTGCGGTGGTGATTGCCGTTCTGAGTTAAGTGAAGACTCGCTCGGTCTTGCGTACGTCACGGAGTTCGCAGCCCGCACCGGCGACTCTTTCCGGGCTTTCCCGTCAGGCGGACGCCAGCCGTTCCGAGTTTCCCGGTCGCCCAGTACAACCTTGTGATTTCACGTCAGGAGACAGCATGAAAGGCGGCGCTTGCTACGTTAGAGGCGCGTTTTGAGCCCAAAAAGCGGCTTCTTCATTTCTTTCATCCCCGCACAAGATTTTTGAAATTCTACGCAAGAAGTTTTTGCTCGCGATTGCCGCGCCTTCGCGCAGGGCGCGCAGCTTGGTCCAGGCGATTTGCGGATGGACGCGGCCGCCTAGGCCGCAGTCGGTGCCGGCGATGACGTTTCTCGGCCGACGATTTCAGCGAACGTGATGATGCGATCGGCTAGCAGTTCCGGGTGCTCGACGAGATCGGTGGAGTGGCTGACAACACCCGGAATCAGGATCTTCCCGGCGGGGAGTTTCACGTCGCGCAGACTTTGAACTAAACAGATTCCGGGGTCAAATCTTGACTTAAGTACTTAGCCTCGAGAGGTCCTGAAACCACTTTCGGATCGCATTCTCTCGACCCATCATGAAGTGGCTCTCCTAAAGCAAGCGAGAGCATTATAACGATGGGAGTTTCTTAACGCACTAAAAAAATCGATTTGGGCAACAACCCGTAGAGATGCGAGCCCGTGGCCCGCTGGTTTAGCGGCCAAGCACCTGATCGACACCGACCTAGACCTGATTCAAAGCGGAACAACTCTTCCTTTTATCCGTGAGATTTACGATAAAGACGCTCCGGGCATTTACTTCGAGACTCGTTGGTTCCGCTACCGTTTCCCTTCCGCCAGGACTTCCTCAAGCAGTTTGTAATCGAGAACCTGGCTCACGGGAATTTCGTTTTTGATTTTCGCCTGCTCGCGGATTTCCTTGATCTCGGCTTTCACCGCGTCTTCCGGCGTGGTCCCGTCTCTGGTGAAAACCTTGATGATCTCTTTGAGCGAGAGCGCCGCGGTCTTGCGGTCGAGCTTGAACTCGTCAATCAAGAGGCCGATCACCTTTTCCTGGTTCGCTGGGTCTCTGGTGAAAGCGATGCCTTTGAGCGTGGTGCGGATCATCCGTTTTACCTGGGAGGGATTCGTCTTGATCTTCGCGTCCGCGGCGCCGACTCCGGCGAACGGAGTCTGGAGATAATCGACGGCGCTGCCGAGATTGCGAAAGCCCAGCTCCTCCGCCTTGAAGTTGAAAGGAATCGAAAGCATCGCCACATCGGCCGCTCCGCTCTGCAGTGCCGCCAGCGAATTGGCGACGTCGCCCGTGGCGACGAAAACCAGGTCCTTTTCCGGGTTGAGACCGTGGGCCCGAGCCATGACCTTCGCAGCGGAGGTCGGCGTCGCCAGCAGGCCCGTCGTCGACACGGTCTTTCCGCCCTTCAGCTCCTCGATGGATTTGATCGACGGCTTAGCGAACATATAAATGAGCACTCTGTCCATGCTGAACATCGTCGCTTTGATCGGCACGCCGGTGGCCGCGGCGCGCATCGCCGAACCGATGGCGGTGGTGTAGTCGATCTCGCCGGCGACCATGCCGGCGACGCCGACGTCGGTCTTGATGACTTCGAGAGAAACGTCCAGCCCTTCGGCCTTGTAGACGCCGAACTTGTCTCCCACATAGAAATTGAGAAATGTCATGCTCTTGGCCGGCATCGCCACGCGCACTTTCTGCGCCGCCGCTTCGGGAATCCCGCAGAATGCAAGCGACAAAAAGAGCGCGAGCGTGATCCCGCGTCGCAAGATTCTTCGTTCAGCCGTCTGTCCGGTTTTGGCATTGGTCTTCATATTCATGCTCCTTGGCAAGCTTGCGGCCGCGTAAAAAACTGCCGAAGTCTATGCGGAACGCGAAGATTCTATCAATTGCAATTTATAGCTCCAGTCAATTCTGGGGTCAAATCTTGACTTAAGTACTTAGCCTCGAGAGATCCTGAAACCACTTCCGGATCTTCGGTTCCGTCTCGATCTTTTCCCGTATCGCTCTGCGATCGCGGCTCACCAACCCCTCATCCAAACCGCCAAACCGCTCACCGATCATCCGTTGCTTAAGCCCGCTGTATCGATGCAATAACTCCATCACGAGCGCACGTTGCTGGCGGTACCGTCCTCGTTTCTTGGTAAGCTCTGCCTCTTCCAGCCGGAAATAATCCGCCGCTTGCTTGATTAACGCTTCAGCGTC
>VBKE01000442.1 GCA_005879605.1 Deltaproteobacteria bacterium | reverse complement strand
GCAGTTTGATCTCTATGTAAACTTGCGGCCCGTCCGGCTCATGCCGGGGATCAAGTCGCCGCTCGCGGGCCGGAACGTCGGCGATGTCGACTTCTTGGTCGTGCGCGAGAACACGGAAGGCGAATATTCCTCGATCGGCGGCCGGATCTTCGAGGGCACGGCGCGGGAGACCGTCATGCAAACTGCGACCTTCACCCGTCACGGAATCGACCGCATTTTGAAGTACGCCTTCGACCTGGCGCGGCAACGAGCGAAAAAACATTTGACGTCGGCCACGAAGTCGAACGGCATTACCATTACGATGCCGTACTGGGATGAGCGTGTGAAGACGATGGCATTGGGCTATCCCGACGTCAACTGGGACCAGTACCACATCGATATTCTGACGGCGCATTTCGTCCAGCATCCCGACTGGTTCGATGTCGTGGTCGCCTCCAATCTCTTCGGCGACATCCTCTCCGACCTGGGTCCGGCCTGTGCCGGCACTATCGGCATCGCGCCTTCGGCCAACATCAATCCCGAGCGTGAGTACCCATCACTGTTCGAGCCGGTGCACGGCTCGGCTCCGGACATCGCCGGCAAGAAGATCGCCAACCCGATCGGTCAGATCTGGTCGGGAGCGATGATGCTCGAGCACCTCGGCCACCAGAATGCTGCCGATGCCATCGTGAAGGGGATCGAGACGATTCTCATGGAGGGGCCACGCACGAGCGACATCGGCGGCACCGCGAGCACCGACCAGGTGGGGATGGCGATTGCAGCGACGATTTAAAAGGCCGCGTGGTGGTATTGCAAAAATCGAGATTTGTCCCCGTTGTTATTCTGCAAATCGGTAAATCATTAATATAGGAGGAGATCACATGCCGACGAAATCGAAAGCCATGGAAAAGAAGACTCTGAATTCACCGGACGAGACCCGCACGTTTGAAAAAGGTAAGGTGGAGCTGGCCTCCCTTGGTGGGATCACCTTTGGCCGGGCCAACTTCGAGCCTGGCTGGAGATGGTCTGAGTCAATCAAGCCGATTGTAAAGACGGAATACTGTGAAGCTCCACATGTGAATTATCACGTTTCTGGCCAGTTAAGAATAAGAATGGCGGACGGAACCGAACAAGAATTCGGCCCCGGCGATGTGGGAGTAGTACCTCCCGGTCATGACGCCTGGGTTGTTGGAAACGAACCCGTAGTGGTCGTTGACATCTCTGGGATGAGAGAATACGCGAAGCCGGCGGTCAGGAAAGTCATCAAGAAGGCTCGTAAAGTAAAAGGAAAGAAAAAACGCTAAGGCATTTAGCGGCTGCCGGGTTTCTTTATTTACACGAAGCGACTTTATTTGCTCGTCGTAAAGGTCTCACCCCGGAATTTCCGCTCGCTGCGTGCCTGAGCCAGTGCGCAAATGCTTTTAGCTGCGGGACTCATTGCCGTTTTTTCTTTCACAACCTATGGAAGCCTGTCACGGAGCGTCTCCAAAAACTCCAAGCAGCTCCTCGGCGAGGCGGAGCGCGAGCGCCGCCACTAAGCAAAGATCTCCTGGGCTCAAATAGCATTGGGCAACACGGATCCAATCGCCCAAAAACCATGCGCGGGTTCGGCTGTCGATCGCCTTGTGACTAGTCTGGTAATCTCGAGGGATTGTTTTCATTCGCACTGGCATGAACCCGTTATTCAATATCAAAACCACTAGGTTGAGTGCGAGGCCGAGACAAAGGAAAACCCCCGCCCCAACGCTCGTCCAACTATCCGTCCAAGCGCCAGTTTTGAATTGGTATACGGCAAAAGCGCCAATCGCTAAGATTACAGGAATCCGCCAGAATCGCGACACCATGACAAGAGCTCTGCGAAAATCCATATCTATTTTGCAGTCCACTCAGTTGAACGTGGCCCAACGGATAGTCCTCAGCCGTCGCTGTTAGGCGATCGATCTGGAACGCCATGTTAGGCTAATGCCTGTACTCGTACAGCATCACGAGGGTGACAAGGCACATAAGAATCAATATTGCCAACGTCAGATCATCATGCCATGCCCTTTCTGTTTTCTCCATGGACGACGATGAAGATTCATCGGAATCACGGAAAGCCGGAACGTCGGGAAAGGGTTCAGCACATCGCTCAGGTACCCATGAGTGGCGGCATCGTTCGCAGAACAATCTGGTGCCCCAGAACAGAATCGGAAGACCAAACAGAAGCGACACAGCTCCTGATTTTCGGGACAGCTTATTTTGTCGTATGTCTGTGGAACCACATGACGGACATAAGTCTGTCGGACTGGCGGGTGCCGTTGAGAGCTGCAACTCCGAGAGAGAAGCTGAATTATCAACAGTCAGAATATTTCGTGCTTCTTCAACGTGTTCGTACGGCACCTGCAATCTGACCCCTCCGATAGCGTAAGATAATTGCCAATTGACGCCGACGAAATACTCGTCGGCCAAAAAAGCTGGAATGCCTGCCGCCTCAAGCATCCCCTGTGCTAATTGCGCCGCCGGTAGATCACGAAAACGAGCAATTGTTTCTAACTCACCCACCTTGTTCCCTATCAGGCGTAACCGCGTGAGTTCGGCCGCCGCCGTAGGCGGTCGGCCGCAACGAGTTAGGCCAGATTCTTAATGGAAGCGGCAGGCTCAACTCGCAGGGACTGAGTGATGCTC
>VBKE01000441.1 GCA_005879605.1 Deltaproteobacteria bacterium | reverse complement strand
GGGTGTGAAATCATTTTACCGCGCGACTGACCAGGCAGCCGAATCAGAAATGGAACGCGTGCTGCTTCCTCGAACATTGTCTCTTTCCCGAAGAGATGATGCGCGCCAAGACTATCTCCATGATCGCTCGTGTGAATAACAATCGTGTCATCACTCAGGCTAAATCGTTCCAAGCAGGCGAGAATGGCGCCGATACTTTGATCAACCAGAGTAACAAGGCCGAGGTATCGCTGCTTTATGCTCCTATATTCGTCAGGCGTGATTCCGAAAAACAATTGAGTTGATAATCGCTTCCGATCCAAGACAGCTTCAGCTTGCTGCCATTCCCGCATTAACCGATAACGGAGCGGAATATTTTCGCTCTCGGGAAGAGTAGCTGTAAGGTCGAGATCGATCTGATCGAGCGGATGCTCGTCGTTTAGCGGGCCGTTGTACGGCGAGTGTGGTTCCACAAAACCGACAACCAGAATGAAAGGATCGCGCTGATGTTTTTCGATGAAATCGCATGCGTGTCTCTCGAGAAATTTTGGCCGCGACAGCTCGAGTGGCAGGTTGCTGATGGCCAGTTCTGAGAACCGGCTGTTTTGTTTATCTGGCGTGATGCCTTTTGAGACGAGGAAATTGGTGTAATCGCCGTGGTGGTCAGTGGAAATCCATTGGTGAAATCCGCGCCCAATAGGTCCGTCCTCACCGAGGTGCCATTTACCCATGTATGCCGTGTCGTAGTCCTTGTCCTGCATCAGCTCTGGGAAAACGAGGAACCGCCGATCGAGCGGCACGCTGTTCCGTGTGCATCCGTTGATGTGCGGCCACGTGCCTGTCATCAATGACGAGCGCGAAGGCGTGCAAACCGGATGCGTGACGTATGCGCGCTCGAAGATCACGGATTCAGAGGCTAGCTTGTTCAAATTAGGCGCGTGAACCTTGACGCCTCCGTAGCAAGCAAGCGTGTCCGCTCTCTGCTGGTCGGGCAGAAAAAGAATCAAATTCGGCTTTCGTTTCGCGGCCATGATTTTTTCAGTCACGCACTAAATCAGCACTGATCAATATCTGCAATCGGCAGCTGTATTCGCCTCTCGCGGACCGGAGCGATGCCTAAGGTGGAACCCGTTGTCCTCAACGCGTTGAACAATGGCGATATTTGCGCCTTCGGCGATTGAGCTGCCATCGTCTTGAGGACAAGCCGATCACCTTTGGGCATCAACGCGGGAGCAATGCGTCAGATTCGCGTCGCAAGACTTTCAATTCGGGTGTTTCATCATGGCATGAAACGGTTTTTGATCTTGCACGTATTCGGCGCGTTACTCGTTGCGATGGCAAATGGCGCGACAAACTTTGAGCTGGCAGCAAAAGCGACAAACGAGCTCGCCGTCGATCTTCACCGCCAGCTTGCGAGAGGCGATGAGAATCTATGCATCTCTCCATATTCAATAGAGAACGCGCTCGCCATGACGTTCGCTGGTGCCGACGGTGAAACGCGTACTGAAATGGCGCGGGTTCTGCATTTCGGAACAGAGAGCGACGTGCCTGCTTCGTTCGCCGTGCTCCAGCATTCGCTGGAAGAGATGAGCGCGAAGACAGCTGAGCTCGCAAAAGAATCTAAAAAATTTGGTGGCCCGAGTGAACCCATCACTTTGAACATCGCCAACAGGCTCTTTGCGCAAAAGGGCTATGCCTTTCGCGAGGCTTTCATTTCATTGGTGAAACAAAATTTCGGCGGGGCATTTGAGCCTCTCGATTTTGTTGCCCATCCCGCAGCAGCCACGCAGCACATCAACAAATGGGTCGCAGACCAGACTCGCGATCGAATTCGCGATCTGATTCCCGGAGGGGCACTGGATAAGACAACGCGTCTGGTCCTGGCGAACGCACTTTATTTAAAGGCGCCGTGGGCCAGTGAATTTTCCGAGAACGCAACGCAGCCAGAGTCGTTCCTGGTTCATGGCAGCGCACCTGCAGATGTTCCCATGATGCGGAAAAGGAACGAGCAATTCGGTTACGCGAAACGCGAGGGATATACCGCTGTGAGTCTTCCCTACGCCGGTGACGATCTCCAGTTCCTGGTTCTGCTTCCCGACGACGTAAACGGCCTGCGCGCACTCGAATCAAAGCTGACCAGCGATGTCCTCGCCGGTTGTGCAAAGCTTGAAACACGCGACGTCGATCTTCATCTGCCAAAGTTCAAGCTCGAGCCGCCGACGATTACTTTGGCCGAAAAATTTGAACCGCTCGGGATGAAGACGGCGTTCGATCAGCCACCGGGTAGCGCCAATTTCGATAAGATGGCGCCGCGAACGCCGAGGGATTACCTCTACATCTCGCAGATATTTCACAAGACTTTTATCGCGGTGGATGAAAAGGGGACCGAAGCAGCGGCCGCAACCGCCGTGGCCATGCTGGCAGGGACCGCCCTAAGATCCCCTCCTCCACCGCCGATCGAAGTGAAAATCGATCGGCCATTCATCTATGCCATTCAGCATGTGCCCAGCGGCGTCTGCCTTTTTCTTGGGCGTGTAACCGATCCTCGTTGAAATGGATCTCTCGACGCTGGCAAATCTAATCAATGCATTTGCCGTGACGGCCGGCGTCATTTTCGCTGCGGCGCAAATCCGATATTACCGCAGACAACGTAAGCGCGATGCCATGCTCAATCTCGCCCGCTCTTTCCAGAGTCCGACGTTTGCCAGGGGGCTTCGAAGACTGGTCGAGTTACCGGATAGTGCAAGCGCGGAAAAAATTCGCGAGATTCTCGGACCGGAGGGCGAAGATCTGATTGTCCACGTGACCGTCACGTGGGAAACCATCGGCGTCCTACTTTTTCACGGTGAACTCACAATCGACATCGTCGATGATTTCTTCAGCGGACCGATCCTAATTTCCTGGCGGAAACTGCAGCCCTATACAACCGATCTGCGGCAACGTTATCGACGCGAGACGTGGTCGGAATGGTTTCAATGGCTGGCAGAACGCATGATGGAGCGCGAATCGAAGACTCCGGCAGTCCCGGCGTATATCGCGCACCGCGATTGGAAAAACTGTAGCGGCGCTCTCCGAGCGCCGAAAACAAGGAGGGCGCTTTTCTCCAAGCACCCCTCACTCCGATTCAGGTTCGAGCTTCAGAGACCGCCGTTAAAGAAGTGAGTCGGATTCATAGCTCAATTTGCCATTCACGATTCGTGCTGCAGATGTGAATGGATGCGGTTCGATTTTCTTTGCATCGACAAATGTGCTTGCGGCGTCGAGCGCGGACTCCAGCTGTCGGGATGTTGAGGGTAAAGCGGACTGCAAGCTGGCGCTCCCGATGCTTCCTACAGCGCCTTCTCGAGCACAATCTCCGATCCCCGCTCATCGTCCGTGGAGAAATGCACGTGCGAGAACACCCGGCGCACGAGCGCCAGCCCGTGGCCGCCTTCCTCGCGGGAGCGAGCATCCGCCTGGGCGGCGGCCTGTTCCTGCGTGATGCCCGCGCCGTGATGCCGGATGATGAAGCGGATGAGGGAAGGCGA
>VBKE01000440.1:3343-3893 GCA_005879605.1 Deltaproteobacteria bacterium | reverse complement strand
CGAAGATGCTCTGAATGGATGTGTTGAGCACGGCGTAGAACTCCGCGTCGGATTGCTGCGCCGACAACCCCTCGACCAGCGCGCGCGAAAAGCTCGCCACGACGCCGTGATTCCTCCGCAGGCGTTGGTTGCCTTGCTCGCGCATATACCCGCCGGACAGCGCCACGACCCTCACGACCTTGGGATGGCTGACGAATTCTTCGTAGAGGTTGTCCTTGTCTGGCAGGGTCAGCTTCAGCATGACGCGCTGATCGGCCGGCAGGGCATGGAGCTCGCCCAAGATGGCGGCCTTCAGCACGTCTTCCGCCTTGGCTTTTTCCGGACAATGAATATCCACTTCCGGCTCGATGATCGGCACGAGGCCTGCGGCGATGATCTGCCGAGCGATGGCGAACTGCTGGGTCACGATGTCGGTGATGCCCTCGTCGTTGGCTTGCTTGATGAACGAGCGCATCTTCGTTCCAAAGATGCCCTTGGCGTTGGCTTTGTCGAGCAGCGCCGCAAGCGCGGGCATCGGCTTCATCAACTGGACACCGAGCCTCTCGATGGC
>VBKE01000440.1:0-3338 GCA_005879605.1 Deltaproteobacteria bacterium | reverse complement strand
TGTCCACTTTCAGAAACGGCACGATCCGTTTCACGCTCCACAAGTAGTCTGCGGTGGGCCTTCCCTCGACGTCTCGATCCATGGTGTTCTCGAACAGAATGGCGCCGATGATGCGCTCCCCGGTGAACGCCGGGCTGGTCATGATGCGCGTCCGCATTTGATGCACGATCGCGAACATCTCGTCCTCGTTGGACCACGCACCATCCTTGATTCCGTACGCGCGCAGCGCGCCCGGCGTGCTGCCGCCGCTTTGATCCAGCGCCGCGATGAATCCGGGATGCGTGTGCATCTTGTCCAGCTGGGCTTTGAAGTCGCCGGTCGGGTGCTTCATCGCGCTGCCTCCTTGCGCATCCGGTAGCGTCGGATGAGCGCGTTCGTCGAGCTGTCGTGAGCGAGCGCAGGCTCGGTCTTGTTCTCGAGCTCGGGGATGATGCGCTGGGCCAGCACCTTGCCCAGCTCGACGCCCCACTGGTCGAACGAGTCGATGTTCCAGATGACGCCCTGGGTGAAGACCGAGTGCTCGTAAAGAGCAATGAGCTTGCCGAGCGTTTCCGGCGTGAGCCGTTCGGCGAGGAGCGTATTCGACGGGCGGTTGCCCTCGAAGACGCGGTGCGGCACGAGCCAATCCGGCGTGCCCTCAGCTTTGACCTGGTCGGGCGTCTTACCGAAGGCCAGGGCTTCGGTCTGAGCGAACACGTTTGCCAGGAGTATGTCGTGGTGCCGGCCAAGCGGGTTGAGCGTCTTGTTGAACGCGATGAAGTCGCATGGAATGAGCCTCGTTCCCTGATGAATCAACTGGTAGAACGAGTGCTGGCCGTTTGTGCCTGGCTCGCCCCAATAGATCGGGCCGGTATCATAGGTGACCTTGTTGCCATCCAAGGTGACGTGTTTGCCGTTACTCTCCATCGTCAACTGCTGCAGATAAGCTGGGAATCGCTTCAGGTACTGCTCGTATGGCAGCACCGCGACGGTCTGGGCACCGAAGAAATCGTTGTACCAAAGGGATAATAGGCCCATGAGCACCGGCAAGTTGCGCTCGAAGGGAGCGGTGCGAAAGTGCTCGTCCATCTGATGGAAACCGTCCAACATGGCGCGAAAGTTATCCGGGCCGATCGCCAGCATCGTCGAGAGGCCAATGGCCGAATCCATGGAGTAGCGCCCGCCAACCCAATCCCAAAAGCCGAACATGTTGGCGGTATCGATGCCGAACTTCGCCACTTCCGCCGCGTTTGTCGATACGGCGACAAAATGCCTGGCGACCGATTTTTCCTCACCTCCGAGACCTGCAAGTGACCAATCGCGAGCCGTATGCGCATTCGTCATTGTTTCAAGGGTCGTGAAAGTTTTCGAAGAGATGATGAAGAGAGTTTCTGCCGGCTCGAGATCCTGGACCGCTTCCGCGAAGTCGGTGCTGTCGACGTTGGAAACAAATCGAAACGTCATGGCCCTCTCGCTGTAATGCTTCAGTGCCTCATAGGCCATCACCGGCCCGAGATCGGAGCCGCCGATGCCGATGTTGATCACGTTCCGCATGCGTTTCCCGGTGTGGCCTTTCCATGCGCCGCTCCGCACGCGGCTGGAGAAGTCTGCCATCTTGTCAAGCACGGCGTGGACTTGCGGCACTACGTTCTCGCCATCAACAACGATGGATGCCCCTCCCGGCGCGCGCAGGGCCACATGCAAGACAGCGCGGTTTTCTGTAACGTTGATCTTCTCGCCCCGGAACATAGCGTCGATGCGTTCGCGGAGTCCGGATTCATCCGCGAGCTGCAGGAGCAGCTTCAGAGTCTCGTCGGTGATGCGGTTCTTCGAATAATCCAGGTATAAACCCACCGCCTCAGCCGTCATGCGCTCGCCGCGTTTGGGATCATCCGCAAAAAGCTTGCGCAGATGTAGCTCACGGACATTTTGATGGTGGGCGGCGAGGGCATTCCATGCCTGACGCTCCGTGAGTGGCGCGATTTGTTTTGTCATCTCTGACTCCTTTTGTTTCTTTGTGGTGAGGGGGAACGAGTCTTTGCGGGGATTGAAGTCCTGCGTTGATCCGGTTTCTCCCACAGGCGAAACCCGCCCCGGAACGCATTCGAGTTGTCACCCATGCGGCAACCCTTGGGTAACTCTTTCAGTTTCTTAACGTTTCCTCCTCCCAAAACGACGTCCTCGGGTTCCAGAGCGGCAACGAGGCGAGATACAACGTCTGCGACCTCCTTCCGCCATTTCTTTTTCCCCAGGCGTTCGTAGCCGCGGACCCCTACATAATCTTCAAAAGTGCGCTTTTTGTACGGCAGATGACCGAGCTCCATAGGTTCCACGATCCCGGCCACGATCATGGCGGAACCGAGACCGGTGCCCAAACCCAGGAAGAGCATCTTCCCGCGCTTGTAGCTCCCCAGCGCTTGCATCGCTGCATCATTCACGACCTTGACGCGACGCTCGAATGCGGATTCGAAGTCAAATCCAGCCCACCCGCGCCCAAGGTTATACGGTTCTGCGAGTGGCTGATTCCGAAGGACCGGTCCCGGATAGCCAATCGATACAACGTCATACTTCCAGTTCCCGGCGAGCTTCTTGACTCGATTGACCATCTGTCTGGCCGTTAGCGTCGGCCCGGACGGAAATTTCCGAGATTGTTTTTCTCCGGTAGCGAGGATCTTCACGTGGGTTCCGCCGACATCAACAACGAGTACATTCATGATGAAAGCTTCCTGTATTGCTATCGTTGAAAATTTTCCCGCCTTGCGCAAATTTTCCGAGCGTTGCGTGATCAAAGCGTTCCATCTAAAAAAATTTATCACCACGAAGATCTCGAAGGTCACGAAGGGTTTAAATAATTTTCTTTTAACTTCGTGCTCTTCGTATCCTTCGTGGTGAAATTTGCATTTTGTCCGCGCCCTGCCGCTCTATCTCTAACTCGCCTTTTGAAGGCTAGCACTCTTGGAAGCGATCACACCCATAAGCTCGTTCCACGAATTGACGAAAGATTTAGCGCCTTCGTCCTGGAGCGTCGCGGCCAAGTCATAGACGTCGATACCGGCCGTGGCGAACTGGTCGAATACCGCTTCACAATCGCCGCCGTCGGCCGACATGATTTCGCTCAACTCGCCGTGATCGGCGAGTGCTTTCAATGTTCCCTCGGGCATCGTGTTTACGGTGAAAGGCGCGGCCAGCGCTTTGATATAGAGGACATCGGAGGCCTTGGGATCCTTGGTTCCCGTGCTCGCCCACAGCAGGCGTTGCGGACGGGCGCCGGCGTTATAGATGCGCTGCCACCGAGGTGAGCCGAGCAGGTCGCGGTACGCTTTGTAAGTGCGCTTCGCGATAGCGATGCCGAGCTTGTT
>VBKE01000439.1 GCA_005879605.1 Deltaproteobacteria bacterium | reverse complement strand
GTGGAAAAGAAAAATGACGATGACAAGACTAACAATTAAGCTCTCCTCGATCAGTTTTTCTTTCAGAGTCGCGATCGATCTAAGTATAAGATCCGAGCGGTCGTAGGTGCTCACGATCTTAACGCCGGAGGGGAGTGCCGGCTCGATCTCCTTGATTTTTTGCTTGACACGATCAATTAAATTAAGAGCGTTTTCGCCGTGGCGCATGACTACAATGCCGCCCACTACTTCGCCTTTACCATCCAGCTCCGCGATGCCGCGCCTCATGTCCGGCCCTAAACTCACCGAGGCGATGTCGCGCACCAGAATCGGCGTGCCTCTGTCGCCGCCGACGGTGACCGTCTCGATGTCTTTGATGGATCTGATATAGCCGCGACCGCGCACCATGTATTCCGCGCCGCTCAGCTCGACGGAACGGCCGCCTACGTCGTTATTGCTCATGCGAATCGCGTCGATGACGCTCTTCACCGGCAAACGGTAGGCTGCCAACTTGTTCGGATCCAGATTGACTTGGTACTGGCGCACGAACCCGCCGACGCTGGCAACTTCCGCCACGCCTTCGACGCTGCCGATCTGATAGCGCAGATACCAATCCTGAAGGCTGCGCAACTGGGCCAGATCATATTTCCTCGATTCATCGATGAGCGCGTACTGAAAGACCCAGCCGACGCCGCTGGCATCTGGTCCAAGTGTCGGGGTTACGCCAGACGGCAGGCGACCGCTCGCCTGATTCAAATATTCGAGAACGCGGCTTCTGGCCCAATAAATATCGGTGCCGTCTTCAAAAATAATGTAAACGTAAGAGTAGCCGAAGTCGGAAAAGCCGCGCACAGATTTTACTCTGGGAGCGGAAATCATGGTGGTCACGATCGGATAAGTTACCTGATCTTCGATGATGGTCGGGTTTCTCCCCATCCATGGCGTGTAGATGATCACCTGAACGTCGGAGAGATCGGGTATGGCATCCAGAGGCGTGTTTTTCAGCGCCCACAATCCCCAGGCGCCGAGAAAAATAACCATGAGAAAGACGAGAAATTTGTTTCTCGCGCTTCCTTCGATAATTTTTTCGATCATCGGGTTTCGCTATTGCTGGGCCGTCAGCTTGAACTTCTCTTGAATTTCCTTCTGACCCGGCCTCCGGACACTGACCGTCACGTCCCATGTGCCCGCCATTCCAAAATTCGCTTTGGTTTCGTACAGGCCATTTTTGGAGTGTTTGGCTTCCGCTTTGGAAAGCACCATGCCCGGCATCACCATCGTGTACTGAAACGACACTTGAGCGTCGGTCACAGGTTTGCCGCTCTTATCCATAATCTTAAGGCGCAAAGTATTCTCACCTGCCTTGGTCTTCTCCGGTTGAGTCGAGAGCGTTAGCGTCAAATCTCCCGCCTTCTTTTCTATCGGGCCGGCTTTCGTAGGAGTGTCCATCTTCATGCCTTCCATCGACATTCCAGGCATGCCGGCCATGGCCCCCATGGCCTCGCTCAACCGGCTCTCTGAATCTAATAGAAACGCCGAGCTAGCGGCGATCTTTTCGCCTTCTTTAAGGCCGGACGTCACTTGATAAAAACCCTCCATCTTTGGCCCGAGCCCTACTTCTTTAGCTTCGAAGTGGCCGTCGCCCTTATCGAGAAACACGATTTTTCTCGTTCCGGAGTCCAGTACTGCCTCTTCCGGAATGCTCAGCCGTGTTTCGCCTGGAATCTTGATCTCCGCGTTTACGTACATTTCAGGTTTGAGCTTGTAGCCGGGATTCGGATGCTCCAGACGCACCTTCACGGTGCGCGTCTTTTCATCCAGATAGGGATAAATGTAAGAGACGCGTCCCTTTAACGGTTCGCCGGGAGAATAGGAAAGTGAGATGTCGGCCCGCTGGCCCACTTTGATGAACGGAATATCGCTCTCGTACACGTCCGCGTTGACCCAAACGCTGGACAAATCGGCGATCGTGTAAAGCTCTTTGTCGCCCATCACCTTCATTCCTTCATTGATGTCTTTCTTGATGACAAAGCCGCTGTAAGGAGAATAGAGCGTCAGAGTCTTCTGTGCCTCACCCTTTTGTTCCAGATCGCGCAGTTGCTGTTCGGAGATGTCCCAAAGCGCAAGTCTGGTTCTACTTGCCGCGACTAACGAAGATGCGCCGGTTTTCACCTCTGGAATGGAGCTTGTCGCCAGGCTTTCGTAATTCTTTTTCGCCATTAAATATTCGTTCTGCGTAGCGACAAGATCGGGGCTGTAAATGGAAAACAGGGGCTGTCCTTTTGAAACGAACGCGCCAGTCGAATTGATGTAAAGCTTGTCAACCCAGCCGTCCACTTTGCTATGCACATGTTTCACTCTGCTCTCGTCATAAGCGACGGTGCCAACGGCGCGAATAGTTTTACTCAACGTTTTCGCTTCGACTATTGCGGTCCGCACTCCCATGAGCTGTTGCATCTGTGGGCTCACCATGGCCGTGCCAGGCGCCATGTTCATGCCCGCCATTCCCGGCATGTCGCTCATGCCTTTCATGCTCCCCATATCGCTGCTCGCCGAAGGCTGCTTGCTGACCACCTCTTGATGGACTTTGCTTTGGCCCCAGAAATAGCCGGCGGCGAATATCGCGCCGCTGAGTAGGATCACGCCAAGAATTTTGAAAGTGTTTGATGATGCCATTTGCATCTCCCTTCGTTGTTCAGTTCTTCACCTGCCGCGGAAGGGTCACTCCTACGGCTTTTTCTATGTCCACTATGCTCTGCTCATGTTCGACCAACGCTTTGTAATAACCGAGTCGTGCCTCACGGATAGTTCTCTGCGCATCCAACATCGTCGCAAAGTTGACTTGACCGGTTTTGTAAGCAGCAACCGTTGCCTCGAAAGACTGCTGCGCTTGCGGAAGCAGTCCATCCTGATAAAAGGCTACAGATTTTTCCGCCGCGCGCGCTCGGGTAAACATCTCTCGCACCGCGAGCAATGCACCGTTCTTCATCGCCTCGTGTTGCGACTTCGTCGCCTGACGCTCCGCCATCGCCTCTTCAACTTCATAATCATGTTTGCCTTTAGTCCAAGGTGAGAACGGGATCGTCAAAGACACCATGGGGGTGTACATGTGCTTTTGTCTTTGGTCGGGAGCAACCCAATACTGTAACCCCAACATGAAATCGGGATATTTTTGGTTTCTCTGCGCGAGTTCGATAACTTTTTCCGATCTTCTCACATTTTGTTCCATTCCTTGCAACTCGGGGTTGTTTTCGACGGCGAGTTTTTCCAAATCATCAAATGAGAGACGCATCCGTACGAGGCTTAGTTCGGCCGGAGGACCGAGCTGAGCTCCGGGATGGCGGTTCAGTAGCGTATTCAGTCGTGCTTTCACGGTCTCCAGCTCTCGTTCCGCCATATTTAATCTGTTGAGAAGATCGGTCTGTTCCAACAACGCCTTGATGACATCCTGTTGGGGAGCCTTTCCCACTTTGTACAGATTCTCAGCCGTCAGACTCACCTGACGGATCAGCTCCAAGTG
>VBKE01000438.1:2318-5657 GCA_005879605.1 Deltaproteobacteria bacterium | reverse complement strand
GTCGACCTGGGCCTGCCACTGCCCCGCGATGGTCGGCGAGACGAGGAAGCCCTCGCGACCGTAGCGGATCGCCTGCTCGAAGAGCTTGCGGAACGGCAGCTTGCCGAACTTGCCGTGCATCTCGACCCACGCCGAGACGCAGCCCGGCACGGTGACCGTGTCCCAGCCGCGCGCCGGCATCGCCGCCTTGCCGCGGAAGTAGTCGGGCATCCACGCGGCCGGCGAGCGCCCCGAGGCGTTCAGGCCGTGCAGCTTGCGCCCGTCCCAGACGAGCGCGTAGGCATCCGAGCCGATGCCGTTCGACACCGGCTCGACCAGCGTCAAGCTGATCGCGGTGGCGAGGATCGCGTCCACCGCGTTGCCGCCGCCGGCGAGCATCTGCAGCCCCGCCTGCGCGGCGAGCGGCTGGGAGGTGGCGACGACGTTCTGCGCGAGCAGCGGCTTGCGCGGCCAGGCGTAGGGATTGCTCCAGGAAAAGGGAATCATTGCACTGCTTCGAAGTTGAGCACGACACGACCGACTATCCTGCCGGCCTTCACGTCGGTAGCGAAAAATTCTTGCTCCATGCTTAGTTCTCTCCTTTGATTCAAAATACTGTGCGTCTTGAGGCGAAAACAATCAAATCACTGCAGGCTGTACTCTCTTCAGCTTACTGCGTTAGTTTTTATTGCCTGTCGGAGGCCGTCATTCCCGCATGTTTTAAGCGGGAATCCAGGCGAGTCCGGATCTGGACCCCCGATAAAGGCATTCGGGGGTGACGCCTTTCGGACAAAGCTCGCGCTCCGTTTCTTAGCAAAACAAACGCTGAGGCTGTTCTCTACTTTGCTGTGATTCTGCGCTAGCGTAACCGGGGTTTGAGATCCCAGCCGTAGACGTCCTCTCCAGGATTCGCCTTGAAGTCGAACTTGTTACTTACTCCCTGCAGGCCCTGATACTGGTAGAGCCAGGCCACCGGCGCTTCATCCATCAGCACTGACATCGCCTTCTGCAGTAGCTTCACTCGCTGGGCAGGATCGAAACTTGCCTGTTCCGCTTCAAGCGCGGCATCCACCGTCGGGTTGGAGAATTCTAACCGCTTGGTAACTCCCGTCCGGAAGTATTGGTGCAGGTACTCACTCGGGTCGATGACTGATCCACGTCCGAAAATATACATGCCGACTTTGCCATTTTGGATGGCGGCAAATCCGCTATCTTGGTCCTGCGTCCGCAGCTTGGCGCGGATGCCAACCTCATTGAGCATGCCGCCGATCACCTCTGCCACCTCCTTGACCTTGTTGTATTGCCCAACCGGAATCAGGAAATCGACCTCAAAGCCGGTGGGGTAGCCGGCTTGGGCTAGTAACTTCTTCGCCTTCGCCGGGTCATGCGTGTATTTGGGACCGATCTCGCGGCTGTAGCCGTACTGGTCTGGTCCGACCGGCGCGTCCATGGGATAGGCGTAGCCCCTGAGCACGTTCTTGACGAGAGCGTTTCGATCGATCGCATAATTGACCGCCTGACGAACGAGTTTGTTATTGAACTGCGGCACCGAGGTGTGCATGCCCAGGAACATGATATTGATCGTGCGTGCGCTCTCGATCCGCGCAACGCCTGTCACCCGTGCGGCGCTCTCGGGCGGGACGTTGGAGATGATGTCCACTTCCCGGTTTAACAGCGAGGTGATCGCCACCTCCGATTCCGCAATGTTACGAAACACGATTTCGTCGACCGTCGGCTTGTGATCGCTATGGGCGTAGCCAGGGTTTTTCTCCACGACGAACCACTGGCCCCGTATCCAGTCTTTGAACTTATAGGGCCCCGTGCCGAGCGCGAACCTATCGGCCGCGGTCACGCCCAAACGATCGTAGGCAGCTTTATTGGTGATGAAGCGCTGCGCCAGGCGGAATAGCAGCGCAGCATCCGGATTCTTCGTGCGCAATCGGACCGTAAGGGGGTCGATCGCTTCGATCGCGATAACATGGGCGATCGAGCTCGATTGTTTGCTATCGGGGTCCTTCTGAATACGGGTGAACGAGTGCACGACATCGGCCGAAGTGAAATCGCTGCCATCGTGGAACTTGATGCCCTTCTTAAGCTTGAACACCCAAGTGTTATGGTCCGGATTGCTCCACGACTCGGCGAGAATAGGAACAATTTGTTTCTTGCTCCAGCTCCATTCGATCAGTGGCTCGATCACATGTTTCCAGGTCGGATAGATCTGCGTGGTCGAATGACCGTAGGGGTTCAAGGTCTCCACCTGCACGCCTGGCAGGGCAATCGTAGCAGTAACCTTCTGCTCCTTCTTCGCGGCACCTTGCGCCTGAGCGCCGGAGGTTATGAAATCTGGGCCCGTAGCTGACGGAACAAATATCTGGTGCGCGCCGAGAACCAGCGAAAGCAAGACAGAAAAAGCCACAACGCGGAGCTTTAGCATGACAGTTCTTTCCCCCCTTTAAACTCTGCGGTTTAGATTTCCCGCAGCTTGCTGCGTGAAATAAGTGAGCGTCCGAAGTCCGTCATTCCCGCATGCTTTAAGCGGGAATCCAGGCGAATCCGAACCTGGACCTCCGATAAAAACTTTCGGGGGTGACGCATAGAAAAAATCTCATCATAGCACTTGATACCCCGCTGCTTGCGGCGGAGTTGCTTTATCAAACCGAATCGGATTTGAACTTAACGTATGACCGCGCGACCAGGCGATGTCAATCTTAAACCATGAGCCGCTGCCTTGAGTGTCGGACGGTAATGGTGCGAATGAGTAGGGAATTTGATATCTGCCCCTAGAATGCGTTGCCTACCCGATAGGGTTGTGCGCGCCCTGCCACCGTGCGCTAGTGAAGTTTCTTTAGAATGCTCAGGTCCTCAAGGTCGTCCGGCGTAAACGCTTTGGCGACTTGGAGCGTCTCACGGTAAATCTCAATTTCTCTTTCCACGGCTTTTCGTGGCTTCGTGCCATCTGGGCTATAAGTGGCTAACATCGAAGCAAGAGCTTTTTCAGCTACCGATGGTTCCATTTTAAAAGAGCCGGCGATGTACTGAACCATTTCGTGGCGATTCATCGGGTTCTGCAGGTAAGCCATCGTCTTGAGCAGTCCTCGAATTATGGCCTGGACTTTACCGGGATTTTTTATCAGAGCTTGCATCGAAGCCACAAGCCCGATGGTACTAAGGGGTGCGTAGTCCTTGGCCTCCGCCAGGCGACTATAACCTCTCGCTTCGGCCTCTTCAGCATAGGGCGGTGGTAGCAAGGTCGCAGCGATTCTCTTACTCAGCAATGCCCTGTAAGCGTTTTCGGTGACCTGGGTCGAAAGGAAGGTTATCTGAGACGGATCGATGCGGTTGCCTTTTAAGATCATCTTT
>VBKE01000438.1:0-2141 GCA_005879605.1 Deltaproteobacteria bacterium | reverse complement strand
GCGGTGACATCGCCACAAGCTGCACGTCGATTCCCTCCTCGAAAAAGAAACCTTTATCCTTGCCGAAATAGAAAACCATTACCGAGACGCTCTTCCCGGGTATATGGATCGTAATTTTCGTAGGAGATGTTGCGCCCCAGGCAATCGGAGCAGAGAAAGCGAGCATGATGGATACGGCCGTCGCTCTACGCAGGAATGTCAGCGGATGAGCAAAAGACATTGAAATGCATGCCTCCTTGCAAAATTGCTGATTTAAGAAAAGGGGCGGCTGTCTATGTCAAACAGTGCGGCGATGAATATCTTCATTGCAGCGCCTCCTCATTCGATTCTAGGACGAAAAAATCCCATAAGACAACATAAAATTGATGGCCCTGACTTGCCGCGGTGGATGGGCAATTAGGTATCGGTGCCGAGATCGGCGCGCTTAGGGCGGTAATTTATCAAGATGCAAGACGTGACCGTATGCCGCGGAAGCATAGCAACTAGCCGGTTAAAGTCCGGCGCGGGGAATTGACGGTACACCCCGCTAGCGAAGATCCGGTTTTGAGAGGCGACTTTCAGGACAGAGTGGATCGAGGAAACTTTCTAGCAGAGGAGGAATCGCAAACTCGCAGGCCGTACCACTAGGGAACCCATAGAGCCTCGTAACTTGTAATTGAGAGTGCCGACCCTGTGGTCAGGTGGGGAAGGCCGCTGCCATCTGCGAGGTAACCGAACAAGAGCAGATGGACTTTCCGGGGTCGTCGGGACGGGATGTGAGGGAAGTTGTTGTGGGTAACGCGGGAGATCTCGCTTGTCGCGGGTGATGGCCGCGATGGCTCGGTATAAGGGCAACCGAAAACCGAGTCAGGCAAGCGAGAAGTCGGAGGGGCGCAGAGGTACTGTTGAGGCCGGGTAATGGCGGCGGAGGGAAGGCGCCCTGCTTTTCATCGGGTTTCCTAAAGAGGAAAGGAGAGGGTGATTGCCGTGAGGCTTGAAACACCCAACCAGATTCGAGACCTCCAGCGGGGACTCTATCTTAAGGCCAAGAGAGAGCCAAAGTTTCGCTTCTATCTGTTACACGACAAGGTGTGGCGTGAGGATATCCTTGAGCATGCTTACCGCTTGGTTCGTGCAAACGGTGGAGCCCGGGCATCGACGGGGTGACTTTCCAGTCGATAGAGAGTGGAGGGGGCGAGGCTCAGTTACTTTCGAAGCTTCAGCAGGAGCTAAAGGAGAAGACTTACCGGGCGCAAGCTGTACGGCGGGTCTACATTCCCAAGGGCGATGGGACAAACAGGCCGTTGGGGATACCCACCATTGGAGACCGAGTGGCCCAGATGGCGGTGAAAATCGTCATGGAGCCGATTTTTGAGGCGGACTTCGAGGACTGCAGTTTTGGATTTCGTCCGAAGAAAGACCCATCAAGCGGTCGGGGTCATTCGGGAGGCGTTAAACGATGGATGTCCGTATGTGTTAGACGCTGACCTGCAGCAGTACTTTGACACCATAGTGCACGACAAGCTGATGAAGTTGATAGCCGCACGCATCAGTGACCGGCACATTTTAGGATGGATCAAGCAGTGGCTTAGAGCGCCAGTGGTGGAAGAGGACCAAGAAGGGAAGCGGCGGAGTAAGCCGACCGAGCGCGGCACGCCTCAGGGGGGAGTCATCTCCCCACTGCTAGCCAATATTTACTTACATTTGTTTGACCGAGTGTTCCTATCGTACTGCCGGGCCACGGGACTTAAAGCGCATCTGGTGCGCTATGCGGATGACTTTGTGATTCTGATGCGCGGTGGGATGAAGGGGACGGTTAAGCAAGTGAAGCAGGCGTTGGCACGGATGGAGCTAAAGTTGAATGAGAAAAAGAGCCGGGTGGTGGATGCGCGGCAAGGAAGCTTTGACTTTCTGGGATGTACCTTCTCACGCAAGAAAAGTGCAAAGACGGGGAGGGTGATCACGTTGGTGGAGCCCGCACGGAAATCCGAGGAACAATTTCGGGATGAAGTGAGGGCTATGACCAGCCGCAAAAGCCACTGTGTGCCGCAAGAGGAAGTGGTGGAGCGGGTCAACCGATATGTGCGGGGATGGGTGAATTATTTTCACCTGCACAACTCCACGCGAGTGTTTGTGCGGCAGCGCTTTTTCTTGGAGCAACG
>VBKE01000437.1:3949-7311 GCA_005879605.1 Deltaproteobacteria bacterium | reverse complement strand
CGTAGGGATACTTTCACGTCTTAAGATTGTGAACATTCGGACTCATATAGATGACATTGATCCTAGTCCTGCCAATCCGGGCCCACCCAAACCGCCGGAGAAACCGAGGCTCTTCTCGCGCGATTGCTTAGAGGTTGAGATTGCCCTCAATGGCAGCGGCTCCAAACGTCTGACGCTATTCATCAATCATCTCAAGTCTAAATTAGCAAGCACACCTGCTGAACGTCAGAGAGCCGACGAACTGCGGAAGCGCCAAGCAGAGGCGGTAAAGAAAACCATTGAATCTCGGTTCCCTGGCGAGCAATTCAACCAGGAGTTCTTCGCGGTGATTGGCGACCTCAATGACGAGCCGCTTTCAGCGCCTCTAAAACCGCTCGTGAGCGATGCAGGTCTCATTGACGCGCTTGCCCGTTTTCCAAAGGTTGAAGATCGTTGGACCCATTGGTTCAAATCGGAGAACACGGTATCGCAGCTCGACCACATTTTATTGTCTCCCGCGCTTAATGCTGCCACGACCGGCAAACAGCCTCGAATCGAAAGACGAGGGATCGGGTTCTCTCGGATCCTCGCCGATGGTGGACCGGGGCCCCGGTTAACTCATTTCCACCGAATGGACGATGACCCAAATCCAATTAATCTAGATTTCCGCTTCCCGCGATTCACTAACATAACGCCGGAACACTTTGCGTCAGATCACTGTCCCGTTTTCCTTGAGGTCCCATGACGCCAGGCACAATACGTTGAATCAATCGGTCCGAACGCGGGTGATAAATCCAGTGCTCACGGGGTCTTTTCTCAAATCCGATTTCACTGAGAACCGTTTACCTCTATGCCCTAGGGAGTGAAAAAGGAGAATCCCGCGTAGATGACGTGTGAGTCCATTCCAGGATTACTTCGGCCGGTATTGGCGTTTGACATGTGATGAAGCTTATAACCGATTGTCAGCGCCCTTTTCGGCGTGAGAAAAAATTGAACGCCTAAACCAATTTCCGGAGTAAAATTGAAACGTGATGAGCGAGGCACGGGAACATCATCCTGAAAGTAGAGAAATCCGACGCTTGCAGCCACAAACGGCTTGATCCAGCTCTGCTGTGAAAAATTGACTTTGAAGCCCAAAGGAGTAAGACCCGCTCCATAAATCGTCGAGCTTCCTCTTCTGACGCGCTCCGGTTCGAACACTACGGCGGCCGGGAAGATATCCAAAGTGTATTCCAGAGAGAGCGACTCCCATGCCGCCAAAATTCTTCCATAGCGGAGTCCGACCAAAAGAAGCTGTCGATCCTCGGTGTTGCCAAAAATCTTGGTGGAATCGGGTGATCCGCCGGCCCAGAGACCGAACTCATTTGTTCCTTTGAGAAGCGCATAGCTGGCGCCGGCGACCGCCGGAGGCTCCGCGCCGTGAAGCGGCGTAAAAGAAACGAGCGCGCTGCAAAGCACAAACGCCATCGTCTCGATAACCTTTTGCGGCAGGCTCAAAGCGTGCCTCTTTTTCATGTTTCACCCTCCATGCCGAATTGTGAAAGGCCTGGGCAATGACGCTGTAGATGAGATCCCATTGGATTTTGCCTCCAGTTTACACGAAAAATGAAGAGTTGAAATATAAACCTTTGAGCTTCTAGACAGTCTTGCGGGGAATTTCTGACAACTCCAGTCTGAAGGTCGAGAATTTGAGGGATCGCATCTTACCTTTGACATTGAGAGATTCTTGAACTGATAAGATAAGCATGCGGCGCCGTAGGGACTATCGGGGATGCAAAGGGTCAGGATGAGTTGACTCGGGTGACTGGACAGGGAGAACGAAACTGGATAGCCATTAGAGGTGGAGGAAACATTATGACCTTGACAGCCTATAATCACGTTCCCATTCCCTCTTTTATGTATGGCACGGCTTGGAAAAAAGAAGCCACTAGAGAACTGGTGCAATTAGCAGTGGCGTCAGGCTTCAGGGCCATCGACACGGCCAATCAGCTGATCCATTACGAGGAAGCCCTGGTGGGTGAAGCTCTGCAGGCCGTGGCGAAGAAAGGGATCAAGCGAGACACTCTGTTTCTCCAAACCAAGTTTACTTCGGTCGGTGGCCAAGGCGGTCGAACCCCGTACGATCCCTCGGCCGATCTCGCCACCCAAGTGAGACAGTCCTTTGACAGCTCGTTGACTCACTTATGTACCGAGTACGTGGACTCCTATGTCTTGCATGGACCTTATTCGCGCCGGCGCTTGGGGGAAGCGGATTGGGAAGTGTGGGCGGCCATGGAAGACCTCTATCAATCAGGCAAAACCAAAATGATTGGCATCAGCAATGTCGCGGCCGGTCAGCTCGCACAGCTTTGTGAACAGGCGAATCTCAAACCGATGGTCGTGCAAAACCGATGTTTCGCCGCGCTCGGATGGGACAAAGAAGTCAGGGAGATTTGCCAAGCCGAGGGCATCATCTATCAAGGCTTTTCGTTGTTAACCGCCAATAGAGAAGTCCTTGCGCATCCGGAAATTCGGACAATCGCCAAACGGCTAGGCGCTGGTACCGCACAGATCATCTTTCGGTTTGCCATGCAAATCGGCATGCTCCCGTTGACCGGAACCACGAGCCAACAACATATGAAGGAGGACCTCCAAGCCGAACAGCTCGCCCTCTCCACCGAAGAAATCGCGAGGATTGAAACGATCGCCCTGTAATGCGCGTTCGCAGTTTCGAGTTCGAAGCCGAACCTTGCGAACCTTAACTCCCGCTTCAGTCGTTAACCGGGACCTTGCGGTCAGCTCAGGACGTCGCCTATTTCCGCTCCGGGCTAATCCAACCAATCTTTCCCTTTGAGCTCTCTGGGAAGAGAGCTGTTGGTCAGGTATCTATGACCTCACCATTAACGCGAGGCGGGTATTTTGAGGATTTTTCCCTGACCGATTTCCTGGTTCGAATCGAGTTGATTTAAAATCGCCACGTCTTCAGGCTTGAATGGCGCGGGCAAGCTTTTGGGAATCAAATCCCGCAATGGTGCGGCTCGGGAGATAGGTTCCAGCCTCAGGCGAACCGGCTCTCTGTTCAAAATCCGAGAATCTTGGATTTCGCCGAAGCCCTGCATGGTTTGCAGAAACACGCTGCGAAAAACACCGAACGCCTGCGGCGCGGTGTATCCGACAAAATGATAGATGCTGCCTCGGTATTGAATAAAGTAAGCCATGACCCTAACGACTTGCCCGTTTTCCATCCGCGCATCCGCGACGGCCGCGAATGCCGGAAACCCATTGGAGCGCATCGGGCCGCGTTCGATGATTCGGAGTCCGGGCTGGTTAAGGAATTTGGCAGTGGCGGACTCTAGGGATTTTTCGCCGGTGGAGGCAAAGCCTAAAACCGCCCGGTTTTGATT
>VBKE01000437.1:382-3937 GCA_005879605.1 Deltaproteobacteria bacterium | reverse complement strand
ACCCGCGGGGTAGGGGAAAGCGAAAGCGCAATTCCGGATGATAGAAGACGTTTCCTTCGACGAATCCCTGCCGCGGATCTTCGCCGAGCACCAGGCCCTCAATCGTATTCAAGTAGCGGGAACCATCCGGCGGCGTCCGCTTTTCACGCGGCTGTGCCGCGGTCAATTCTCTGATGCGCTGTATCCGGTCGCCGGGATTGGGATGCGTGGAGAGAAAGCCGGGCATCCCCTGTCCTTCTTTTTCCTGAATTCGATTGAGCGTCTGAAAAAAAGGAATCACCTCGCGCGGATCGTACTCAGCGAGTGAGCTGTACTCGACGCTCAATTTGTCGGCTTCCAACTCGTCCTCGCGACTGTACCGAAGAAAGATCAGTTGCGCGGCCATGCCGCCGAGATTGAGAATATCCTGTGCGGGAAGGCCGAATACTCCCTGGCCGAGAAGCGCGCCGCCGAGAAGGATCCCCTGACCCAATTGTTGCTGCCAGGCTTGGCGCGCCGCATGGCGGGCGGCGACGTGGCCGATCTCGTGCGCTATGACGGTGGCGAGCTGGTCTTCGTTATTCAGATGGGCGAGCATCCCGCGCGTGACATAGACGTACCCTCCGGGAAGGGCCATGGCGTTGATGATCGGACTGTCGAGTACACCGAAAGTAACCGGAGTTTTGCGAAATTGCTCCTCGATTCCGGGTCGGCGGAGATGACTTGTCGCGAGAACGCGGTTGCCGACCTCCATGACGTAGCGCTCCAGTTTAGGATCACGGTAAAGACCGAAAAGAGCGGCGACTTGCTGACTGGCTTGCTTGCCGATCTCGGTTTCCTGTTGCCACGTATAGCCGAGATACCGTTTTTCTCCGGTGGCGGGGACGATATCGGCCGTGCAGCCGAAAAGGAGAAGGATGCTCAGGAGAATGGATAACGCTTTGATCATCACCTTGCGATGAAACGGCGAATCTTCCGCATTACCTTAAGAAGCTGCCTTGCAGTCCCGCTGCAATCTCCCGCCACTCTGTCATTGGGAGAGCCCGCGGGTCCGGTGGCAGCACCTGAATACAAACGTGGTCGGCGCCCGCGGATTGATGGGCGCGAACGCGATCGATAACGGCGGTCGTATCACCCCAGCCGACGATGGCGTCTACCAGTTTATCACTGCCGCCATCGACGAGGTCCTTGTCAACGAAGCCGAGACGGCGCAAGTTATTCACGTAATTTGGCAATTTGAGATACGTGGACGTATGCGACCGCGCGATCTCTCGTGCTTTGGCCGAATCGGTTTCAAGTACGATGGCCTGCTCGACGGCCAGGAGTTTATCGCTGCCCAAAATCTCCCGCGCACTCGCCGTGTGCTGCGGCGGCACGAAATATGAGTGCGCGCCGTCCGTTCGCTCTGCGGCGAGTTGGAGCATTTTAGGTCCAAGTGCCGCCAAGACTCTGCCGGGTTTAATGGTGGGAAGGACCGCACGGTACGGAGCCCGATCCATGCCATCCAGGTACGCCCGCATCGAAGGCACGGGTTTCCCGTAGCTATGACCTCTTATCTGTTCTACCAAGGGAATGTGGCTGACACCGAGACCGAGGATGAAGCGCCCCGGGTACGCTTCAGCGAGGGTCTTCTGCGCGGCGGCCATCGTCACCGGATCGCGCGCGTAAATGTTGGCGATGCCTGTGGCAATGACTATTCGGCTGGTAGCGCTGAGAAGTATCGCGGAGTTGCTTAGCGCTTCGCGACCCACACTTTCAGGGAACCAGATCGCTCCAAACCCAAGCTTTTCTAGTTCCGCCGCGGCCTCTTGCGCCCTGGCGGCGGGCTGATAATCAAACTGTGCTGTCCAGATCCCGATCGGTCCCAGTTCCATCGCTGAGGAGTTCATGGATTCCTCCTTTTGCGCCGGCATCTGCCGTGCCGCTTCCGATTACTATCAGTCTATCAAAACAGAATCGTAACGGAATGAGGGAAAAACGGGCAGGCTACTTTTCCAGTCGCGCAATCACCTATTGTCGTAATGCAAGACCCGAACGCCTGAAGGGACGGGAGGCTCCAAAACCGGATACGACGAATGTGTAGGGTCGAGGACTGGCGCGGTGTTCCGTAGGTAAAGCCTATCTGTAACCGTCTCTTTCGTTTGACGGTGCCTCACTAGCTCCACCGTAAATCCGTCTCCAGCCCCCGCCGCTTCAAACCGGACGTGACCCTTTCGGTCATCCGGCTTTCCTGAGCCCTTCTTCGTAAAGCGCTATCTGCCTTTCGGCTTTCGCCTTACGGTATATCCTTCGCCTCAGTTCTTGCAGATTAACGGAAGGTTTTATCATCCCTCCCTGCCTCACCTTGCGGTCGAAAGAATCAAACTCAGCATGGCCCCTTCGCTCCAGAGACATTACTCTCCTTCTTCGCTCCTACGGGCCACTCCGCCATCCTGCTGCCATTCGACCCCTTTCCCGTGTCCACAGTTATAGGACCGATCTTTCTCCAAAAATTTCTCCTTGGGGCCCACAGGACTTCTCCAGTTTCCATCGTCTCCCTGTTACCGTGCCGCCGCCATTACCCCGCCGGTGTGAACCATCCCTTCAGCCAGTCTGAAATAGCTCATGCTGCCTTCGCCATATTACTAGCGGCTCGACCACCGGAATCTTGACTTTTACGAGGCTTGCTCAGCGTTCACTTGCGTTGCAATGCGCCAACTCGCTCATCAGCCTTGCGCTGACTTTGTCGGTAGGCTTCAGCATCTCGATCGCTCTTCATACTGCTACCCATGCTAGGCGGCTCCTGGCTCTTACCGCCGCGGGACTTCCCTCAGCAAACAACTGAGAGTCACCCTATGGATCACGACAGCAATTCATCTGGACACACACTAACTAAATGTCTGACACCATAGCTTCCCGTAGCTTCCTTCCTAAAATCGACGCGGCGGCCCGGATTTCCCGGCCCGCCAGCGGACCCTCATCGATGCCGGGCAACGAAAAACTTTTGCATTTTTTCGAGCGGCCGGGTAAAAGAGCTTTTCGGCTCCGGTCTAACGCAAACCAATCATCAAGAGGAGGTTTTATGTACGGGAGTATCCGTCTCGCGCTATTGCCTCTAGTCATTGCGCTCGTGGTCGCGCAGGCGCCCGGGCACGCGCAGTCGCCCGCCGCGCTTCTCCAGTCGGCAAATGCCATGGGCGGCCCAACGGCGCTGCGCGCGCTAAAGACCCAGGTGATTGAAAGCGCAGGCAAACAGTTTGATTCTTCCTCGACCCCGCAGCCGCTCGGTCCGACCCGGCAAATCACCACCTTTCGCTATACCCTCACGCGCGATCTCACCCAACCGCGATTGCGACTGCAATGGGAGGGGCAAAGCTTGGGGAGCAATCAAGCTGTTCGCTTTGTTGAAACCATCGACGGCTCTATTGGAATGCTTCAGGAAGGCGGAGACAGCGGCAAGCAAGTCCGCCTGCATCCCAAACGCTTTACGACGCGGCTGCGCGAGGAGCACCGCAATCCGGCAAAGCTTATCCTGGCCGCCTTGAACCAGAAGAACCTGCGGCACGCAGCGACGCCGAGCTCGACAGCAAGCGCCAC
>VBKE01000437.1:0-341 GCA_005879605.1 Deltaproteobacteria bacterium | reverse complement strand
ATCCTCTCGAAGGCGACAGCAGCTATACGTTGCGCTGCGGCGACTGGCGCAAAGTCGACGGCGTTATGCTGCCGTTTAGCTTGCGCTACGAACTGAACGGCAGAGCGCTGCAAGAGGAGCAGATTAAATCGATCCGCCACAACGCGGCGCTCGCCGGCGATGTCTTCGCCATCCCGGAGTCCGTCGGGAGCGAAAAAACCGACGCCACGCCGATCGCATCCCAATGGATTCTGCGCCGCGTCGCGGGCAACGTCAGCTATCAAGATATGGGCCGCAAGCCTGTAATCGAATGGCTCCAGCTCGCGCCCGGCGTGCACAAGATTCAAGGCAGCTCCCATGCG
>VBKE01000434.1:941-4364 GCA_005879605.1 Deltaproteobacteria bacterium | reverse complement strand
GGGTATTGTGGAGTGCCACAACTCTCAGTGGATGTTTAATGACAGCACTCTGTCGGAAAGACTATTGCCCTCAAAAAGCTGCATACCTTGATTGGAAAATAATGTTGCATCGCATGTCGGTGGATTGCCAGTGTACGAAGTGCTTCCAGGATCGAATTCAACATTGCAAGCGAGTATGCCATTGTTATTGAAGGTCAAATCATGGGTGCCAGAATTGAAACCACCGTAAACGACCCCTGAAGGCTGATTATTCATGATAGGATTAATATCTAAACACGAACCGTCGACAATCTTGTAACAAATAGCAGTATCAGCTCCGAAGTGGTCGTAGACCGTAAATAATCCGGCATTATTGAACGTGCCACCCCGCATTTGTAATCCTTGGACACCAAGGGAGACTAACTATGCCACCTTCATTGTTGGTCAGCATACCCTGCCCAAATATCCTGAAACCATCATTGGCCTCAAGTATGCCATTATTGATCAGCGTGCCAGCGATATCTCCCGTTGCCAATACCTTCACGCCCGGATTAATGATGACAGTATCCCCTTCAGCAACCCCGCGGAGAGAAGTGTCTGACGAAATTATCGTGTCTGTAGCAAATGCCTGCTGATAAGAAAGTATCAGTAACACAGCAGTCACAGTGATAAAGACAGGAATTAGGACCTGCACCATAAGGATGGAAATGCGATCATGCTATTATTCTACCATGGAAAATCTAGGGCAGACATGCCGGTAGAATTATGAATTATCGATAAACTATATAGAAAAAGTGGGCTTGCGTGGATAATTTTCCTACGTGCAGAAGCGTCAATTTGTCGGCCTTCTTAAGCCCGACGGCATCTCCTAGCGGCTGAGACGATGGAAAGGCTCAAAGCGCTTGCTTCGTGGAAAATGAGAAAGCTCGATGGAGTAAAGACAGGCCTGACCATGATGAGGAACATTTTGCGTGTGGAACAACATAAGAATTTCAGCTGTAAAATAGATTCTAAGGTCAATGGCTAGAAAAAGCTATAGCTAATTTTCTTGTACGAATAGGCGCGAACACGTCTAGAAAGGACATGAGAGGTCACGTCCGAGAAACAACTTTGGCTGCCTAATACAGAGAGGAGTCGTTATCGATAACGACGCCCAAGCTCTGTGAACATACTATTAGAAGTCTCTTAGCTCTATTTTCTGATTTTTTTCTATCTCTTTGGTCAAATCTCTGTCTCATGTCTCTTATCCTTCTACTTGTAGAATATGATGAATACTGTTAAGAATACGGTGAATATGTCTTAATTGATGTCGGTCGAAGCGGCATGATGATAATTACATCATCAAAAACCACAACTTTCTCAGCTATCTTGGCCGCACTGGGACTAATGATAATCTTAACAGAAGAGGTGAATGTGAAGTCAGCCTTGGCTGACGGGAGTCCCATAACATCGCTGACAATCAATGGAGAAAGATATGTCGATAGTACAGGCAGGACCTTCGTCACCTCTACAACCGCTTTTAATCTATCTGTTGAGAGTTCCTTTCCAGTAACGGAAACATATTACAGATACTTCGAAGCAAGTGACTCAACAAAGCCTAGTTTTAGTACCGGCACATATTTCAAAATAAACGGAGGCGGCGGAGAGTATATTGTACAGTTCTACAGCGTTGATACTGTTGGTAATAAGGAATCGGTGCGCCAAAAGAATGTTGTTCTTGACAATGTCTCACCTACTACTTCATTAAGTGTTGTTGATAGCTCTACAGGAAAAGTGAGATTGACTTCGACTGATAATAGTGGAGGGTCTGGAGTTGGCGGGCGCTCGAATTCTGGAATTTACTACAAGTTGGACTCTGCGGCAAGCTATACTTTTGTTCATTCGAGCACTGTAACGGTGGCCAATGTGGTGAATGGAAATCACGAGATCTATTACTACAGCGTTGATAATTTAGAAAATAAAGAAATCACAAAGTCGAAACAATTTGGCTCAGGCGCTGTAACGTACACCTTCTGCTCTTCGGGCTGCAAGTACAACAACCTGCAGACTGCGATAACCGCAATACCTGCTGGTGGCAAGGTGTACGTTAAGGATGGCTCTTACACGATATCAACGACAATAAACTTAAAGTCGAACATGATCCTTGAATTTTCCAGCGGTTCTAGCATCTATTTCACGGGAAATGGGATTACATTATTCAGGGGAACCAGTATAAGTGGCGTACAGATAATCGGTGGCCACATCACTGCCAAACTGGCTGGAGTAGACGCATTTGCGTTTTATAGCAGCAAAGATATCAAGATAACAGGCACACAGGTGCAGCTAATAAAGGGTAGTTTTTCGTCAGCCGTTTACTGCAATAACTGCATCAATGTTTCGATTTCAGATGTAGATTTCAGTTCAGCTACCAGACTGATAGATATTAAGCAAGGCGCCAAAATAACTGACGGTAAGTCATCTGACATATGGATTCAGAACAGCAGATTTGCAGACGCATCTGCAGAATGTGTCAAAGTGAATTATTCCACTCATGTGCACATCATAGGAAATGACGTTACTGACTGTGCTGACAATGGAATCGATATAGGTTCAAATCTGGACACGGAAATAAGAGATAATACCATAACCCGTGCAGGAATACCCAACGGAGTGGCTATACACACAGACAACGCGAACTACGCGACCATAACTAATAACTACATTGATACGACTAGGACGGGTATATCCGTATACAGAGCTTCCCACATAGACGCAATTGGAAACACGATTACAAAGACAGCTTCGAACGGTATAGATGTGATTACGTCGACTGATCCATCGTCATATATCAAGATAAAGTCAAACAAAATAATAGCTCCAGGAGGTCACGGGGTCTATGAATCGCCAAATCAGAACCAGGTAGAAATTTCTTACAACAAATTCGAACAGATACCGCCGGACAAGAAAGCGATATACGTTGTTTCGCCAAATTCTACTACTACAGTTACTGGCAATACGATCTCCTAATAATACACAGACTGATCTTCATACAATAAACAAAGGGAATAGTTAATGCAATGTCTCAACCATTTAAAAACAATATTCGCCGCCTCTCGTCCAGATGCAGACCATAACGGAAAGGCAGTCGTTTAATTAGGTGGCTGATAACACCAACCTTCTAGCATGCGTGAGGAAATGTAAGGCATCTTTTCACAGGAAACATGTTAGCTTTAATTCGAATGACAAGTTTGCTATATAAGATCGACGCCGATTTTCCATAGTCGGATAAATAAGAGCCTGTTTGTCTCTTTTCAATGAAAACTCTGTTCTTGCTCCTCACTTTCTCGGCACTGGTCATGCCATTAGTTCCCTTTGGGTCTGCCAGAGCAGAACCGGCCTATCAGTTTGAATTATCAGATAATAGCGAATCACTGATACTTGGCACACCGGAAAGTCCACCAGCAA
>VBKE01000434.1:0-917 GCA_005879605.1 Deltaproteobacteria bacterium | reverse complement strand
TACGCGCGTACATACAATGATCTACAAATGGATAAGCCCGTATGGCAGGACGGTCTATGCAGAAGAACAAACATCGACAGATAATACAATCTACATGGATAAATGGTTCAGCTCGTACTACCGTCCAGGCAACATAGGGAGCTGGAAAGTACAAGTATTATTGATAGGCGACTATCATCCTGAGATTGATACTACCAGCAAAGCTGGCCAATATCCAAACAATGCAACGGATGTAATAAGAATTGGTGAAATTCCGTTTGAAGTAAGTGGCTTTGTTGTGCCAGAATTTCCATTCGGCACAATCATAGGAGTGATATCTTCTGCAGGTGCTTTTGGAATTTATTACTTCAAGTACAGGCAGCTAAATAGGGTAGACATAAAACCCGCGCCGTCAGACTTATGATAGGTCTTACAACTATCACGAAATTTCGCTAAACTATTAGCTATGCTGAATCGGTTACGCCAAACGCCTTCTCTAATATTCCCTTATAAGTATCTGCCATGACCTTATGTTGAAAAGCGCCTTGTAAATTCCCGACCTTCTCTTCTAATTCCATTCGGTGTACTTCGTCCAAGAACTTTCCAAAGTAGTATCGTTTATGATGTTCCAGTACCTTTTGCAGAACCTCATCGATATATCTGCGGTTTGTGTCGATCTTACGATTAATTATCTCATTTAGAGTATCCTGCATGTTCTTATCCTCAGGTGCCATTGGATCCATTGGATCAATTCGCCTGTTGTCCGATAAGGAAGATGATGGCAAGTTCTAGAGGTGTTCTTCGCACATTGATAGCTATTAGTTGTTCCTGAAAAAGCTGCGAAGCTATTCTACGGAAGAAAATTGAGTAACAGCCAATATGCTGCTCCTTGCGCTTTGCGGCGATTAGGGCTTGTTAATTTGATTTTCTTTAGCGGA
>VBKE01000433.1 GCA_005879605.1 Deltaproteobacteria bacterium | reverse complement strand
CAGTATGGAAAATGAAGTTTGTAAGATCGGGGCCGGACCCGCGGCTTTGTTTCTTGCCAAGATCCCGTCGTTTATATAATAGCTATGGCACGGCAAATTCCCTGTGGTTCGCCGTAACCGCTTACCAATTCGCCTAACATTTGCGGGAACAGTTATGAGCAGAACACCGAGGGTCATTTTTGCAATCCTTTTCTTGGGCGTAATCGTCTCTTCGAACGCCGCGGCACAGACGCGGGAGAAGCTGGAAGCCAAAACGATTTCTTTGGGGATTGTCGCTGAAGCGCATCAGCAGGAGATCGAAGAGCACTTTCGCGACTTTGTCCACTACGTGGCGCGAAAGACTTCGTCGGCATCGGCGGTCGAAGGAAGAGTCGTTATAGCTCCGACTCTCTCCGAGCTCGCCAAACTTCTTGAACAAGGCAAGGTCGATTTTTACATGGACAGTCCCTATCCCACGTACGTCGTCAATTTCGTACATGGGGCCGGGAAGTTGCTCCTGAGACGTTGGCAGAGAGGCAAGGCCGAATACCGAAGCCTCATCTTTACGAAAAAGGACAGCGGAATAAATCACCTGGAAGACCTTCGAGGAAAGATCATCGTCTTCGAGGATCCCGAATCGAGCTCGGGCCACTTTATGCCGAAGTTCTTTCTGCTGAGGAACGGATTTAAACTTTCGGAGAAGGGCGGGCTTGAAGCGAATGTTTCTCCCAGTGAAATCGGTTATATTTTCGCCCGTTCTCAAGAAAAACTCGTCGCCATGGTTCTTGCGAAACAGGCGGCGGCCGGAGCGTTTAGCGACGACGACTACGCACGGCTCGACGAGAAAAGAAAATCGGATATCAGCATCCTGGCGCAAACCGAGCTGGTCCCGCGCCACCTCGTTTCGATCCGCAAAGATATGGCTCCGGCGTTGGCGGCTCGCCTTGGGGAGGTTTTGATCGCGATGCATGAAGACGATCAGGGCCGGAGAATTTTGCAAAAAACCGGCGATACAACAAAGTTCGATGTGTTGCCGGAGGGGGAGGAGGGGATGCGCCGAAGGCTCTTGGAAACCTTTTACTCTGCCGAGAGAAAATAGAAATCTCCTCGCACGGATTATTCACGCCGTACATCGACCGAGCAGCAAGCCTCTCCGGTCGCGGGCAATGGGTCTGTACCTTGAGGAGGCCTGCATATCCAGGTGGTGAAGCGTAGGTCGAGTGAGGAAGCGAGCTTGTAGCCAAGCACCATACATGTCGGCGCGCCTTTACGCTCCTGTGCCCGCTCGCTCCGAGGCTTACTCCTCGCGCTACAGTGTATGATACTTTCTCCTTGCACCTGAATAATCCGGGCTAGCACGGCGTCATGTCCTTCGTTGTGGCTGCGGCTCTAGCTGATCGCGCCTGATATAGGGGAGAGGCCAAAGCAGAAAAGCGGTGGCTCAAGCGGGCCATGTTCGCGTTGCTTAGAATGAGGAGGTAACGATTCATGGAGAATTGTTTGCTTGAGCGATCGAACACTCTCCTCTTGGGCTTGATCTTATTGACTACGTCGCCGTGGATCTCCGAAGGAGCCGAACAGACAACTTTTGCCAAGCCTGAAAAAAATCGCCTGGAGGTTGCTACCGCCGGATCGGGATCGACGAGCCTGCCGTTATTGGTGGCGCTGGAAGGCGGTTATTTTGCCAAGCGTGGCCTTAATGTATCGGTCAATCAGGTCGGAGCCACTGTCGCGGTGCAAGGCGTTATTTCGGGAACCATCGACATTTATCAAGGTGGGACGGCCGCTATCGCCGCGAACTTAGCGGGCGCGGATATTATCTACGTTGCCGCCGCCGTGGACCGAAACTCGCTTATTTTGTTCGGGCAGAAAGGCATTACCTCTTTTGAGAACCTGCGTGGCAAATCGATTGCAACGACTTTTCCCGGCGCCTTTGGGGAAATTGCCGTTCGAATAACCGCAAGAAAACGCGGCATGGAAGTCGGCAAAGACCTCAAGCTTCTCTACCATCGCAGCCCGCCGGAAGCTTTGTCGACTTTTTTCGCGGGAAATGCCGATGCCCTGATTATCACGCCGCCCCAGACCGAATTGGCCAAACAACAAGGTTATCCGGTGATTATTGACTATTATAAAGAAGGGCTGAAAATTATCGGCCCCGGTACGGCGGTCACCCGGGAATTCTCTCAAAAGTATCCAAATACGATTAAGGCTTATCTCGTGGCTTACCTGGATGGCCTGAAGAGGGCCATTGATGATGAAGACTTCGCAAAGAAGATCGAGTCAAAATATACAAAGATTTCCGATCCGAAGATCTTGGCTGAAAATTACGCGCAAGGATTGAGGGTTTGGAACAAAGACATGACCGTAGATCCCGCTGCAATCCGGCTCGTGCTGGAGGATTCCTCAGATCCAAAGGCCAAGAGCGCCGACCCAAAAAAATTTTATGACAACTCTTTCATTGAGTCTGTTAATCGAGAATACGCGTCTAAGCTGTTTCCGGGAGAAGTCAGATAGGGAAAAATGAAGAAGAGGTAAGACATTGGCCGCCAACGCGTAAAGTTTCATCAGAATACTTAGTTTTTCGTCGGTTCATGTGGATAAGTCATGCTCTCGTGGCATCTAAATTGCGTAAAAGCGGATGAATAGGCCAGAAATGGCTTTTTTTCTTGCGCGCGTCGGCGCAAAAATGGTATTAGAGAACTAAAGGGTCGAAAAAGTCTAAAAATTAGCCTGTCTTACCCTAAGGAGG
>VBKE01000015.1:109394-117537 GCA_005879605.1 Deltaproteobacteria bacterium | reverse complement strand
GGAAACTGGGAGATCGTACGTGCGCGGGGCTTTGGGCATCCGGTACGACCTCACGAGCAGGGCTGCGCTGAAGCTCGAGCTCCGGCGGACTAGGACCAAAGAAGCGAGCAGCGACTTCCAAAGTGACAACGCTGGTGAACTTCAGTTCTCCATCCGGTTCTGACAGGACACGCGAGTGGCGAACGGCGGCGAAACGCGCGCTGCTATTTCTTGTTGCACTTTGGGCAAGCGTCGTCGCAACCGGGCGTTTTGGACTTGCTCAGACGCCTACCTTGTACATCATCGGCGGCCAGGGTGTAACGTTAACCGGAACGGAAGTGAAAGAGGTCTACCTGGGCGACAAAGTGTTCAGTGGATCGGTCAAGCTGGTTCCGGTGGATAACGCCGCCGCGCGCGAAACATTCCTGAGCAAGGTGATGGGGATGACCCCGAGCAAGTACGAATCGACCTGGACCAAGAAGGCTTTCCGCGACGCGCTCAATCCACCGAATCTGTTGTCGACGGATGCCCAGGTCGTGGAGTTCGTCAAGCGGACGATCGGTGCGGTGGGCTATGTGTCTACACCGCCGAGCGGCGTGACGATCATCCAGAAGTTCTGATCGGTACGAGCTCGGACCCCAAGCTCGTGTGTCACGCCACCATTTCGCTCGATTTGCTCTCCCGCCCGCCCTGCATCCGCGCCCGACACAGCATCCCGAAGTAAGGGTATCTGAACGATTTTCATTTTTGGCTCCGGTGGGTCTCCGGGGAAGTTCGTCCTGGGTACGTTGAATCAGTACCTACCTTGCATTGGAATTCAAATGAAAATCCCGAAGGAGTGGTGGGCACGTAGTTTGCGTAAGGCTTTAGGTTGTAAGAGATTTTTTTAGCCCCAGCCCAACCAAAAACGATTTGAGGCTAAGAAGACGCCAATTTTGTACAATTTTGCACAAAACGTGAAGTGGATTCCACATGACGGATAACTCATCCACGAAACCGATCGAGCTGTTACTGATCGAGGATAACCCCGGAGACGCTCTACTCATTGAAGAGATGTTATCCGAAGTCAAAGGTTTCCCTTTCACCTTCGACCACGTTCCGCGTCTTTCCGAGGGCTTAGAGCGAATGGCGTCGGGCACAGTCGGCGTCGCCCTTTTGGATTTATCCCTGCCCGATAGCCATGGTCTCGAAACCGTCGCTAGAGCGCACGCCCAGTCGCCGGGAGTCCCGATAGTCGTGATGACCGGGCTCGATGATGAAGAAACTGGAATCGCAGCGGTCAAGATGGGCGCGCAGGATTTTCTTGTGAAGCGGCAACTCGATGGCAACTTGTTGGTCCGTTCGCTCCGTTACGCCGTTGAACGTAAGCGCGCGGAGGAGCAGGCGCGGCGTCATCAGGAACATATAACCGCTTTGCATGAAATCGAGCGAGCCATTACCTCGACATTGGATCTTCATTCGCTTCTCAGCATTCTTTTGGAAAAGATCGATCAGCTCCTTCCGTATCCTGCTACCACTGTCAGATTGTGGAACAAGGAGAGCGCGTGTCTAGAACCCGTGGCCTGCCGAAATCTGCATGAAGAGTCGTGGAAGCTTATCGCGCGAGAGAGCGGGCGCGGAGTGACCAGCCTCGTCTTGGAAAAAAAGGCTCCCGTAACGATTAAAAATGTTCAACGCGACCCCTGCGTTCGCAATCCCGACTTCTGCCGCCAGCACAACTTGGTCTCCTATCTAGAGGTTCCGCTCATCGTCAAGGAGGAATTGCTTGGCGTGCTCGGCTTCTACACGAGAGAAGAACACGACTTTAGTAAGGAAGAGATCGAGTTTCTCTCTACCGTGGCGGGGCAGGCCGCGGTCGCGATTCAGAACTCTCAACTCTATCAACAGACCCGCGATCAGGCCATTGAGCTCGAGCGCGCCGATCGAATCAAAAATGAATTTCTCAGCGTCGTATCCCACGAGTTGTGTACTCCGGTCAACGTCATCATGGGCTATACCAAGATGGTCAAGGACGGGATGATGGGAGAATTAAACCCCGAGCAAGATCGCGCTCTGGGGAAAGTCTCGGTCTGCGCGAAGGATTTACTGGCGATGATCAACGACATCTTGCGAGTGACGATGATTGAGAGCCATGGGCTTTCGGTCGTAAGAACGAAATTTAATATGAGCGTCCTGGTTGACGTTCTGCGCGCAAGCTGTGAGATCCCTCCGGGTAAAAAAGAGGTTACGCTTCATTGGGATTGTCCCGCCGAACTTCCTGTCATCAACACCGATAACGAGAAGCTTGCGCAGATCCTACAGAACCTGATTAGTAACGCTATCAAATTTACCGAGAAGGGACTGATAACCGTATCGGTCCGCCCGCTTCCGCAAGAGGAAAGCGTCGAATTCACTGTGCACGACAGCGGGATCGGAATTCCGAACGAGATCCTTGCCACCGTATTCGACAAATTTCATCAAGCCGACAGTTCCAGCACGCGGAATCATAACGGCGTCGGACTGGGACTTTATATTGCTAAAAAGTTAACCGAGTTACTCGGCGGCAGTATTACCGTGCAAAGCGAGCTTGGTAAGGGATCCGCTTTCACTGTGAGGTTGCCGTGTATGGGCGGCGATAAAGACACCGCCTTGATCGCCGATTCAATCCACTGACACCGGGAGTGCCGGGGGGCCGCGATCTCAGTTCACCCGTCCACTCTAGAAACGAGGAAAAAGTCGAAATGGCACAAGACCAGACATTAAAGCCGATTGAAATCTTGCTCGTAGAGGATAATCCGGGCGACGTGCAATTGACCAGGGAGGCGCTCGAGGAAGGCAACCTTCTTGTGAATCTCAGCGTGATGAATGATGGCGCGGAAGCGATGGCGTTTCTGCATAGGCGAGGAGAACACGCTGATGCTCCCGCGCCCGACCTCATTCTGCTGGATCTCAATTTGCCCAAAAAAAGTGGCCGCGAAGTCCTTCAGGAAATCAAAGCAGACGCCGATCTAAAGTGTATCCCCGTGGTGGTGCTCACCACCTCAGAGGCCGAAGCGGACATTGTGTCGACTTACGGTCTCCATGCGAACTGCTACATCACCAAGCCCGTGGACATAGACCAGTTCATCAAGATCGTGCAACTCCTGGAGCAGTTCTGGTTTACGATCGTGAAACTACCGTCCCTGGGAAACGGTGTCTGCGGAGCATGACGGTTACCTAGATCGTAAGCCGCCAGAAGCTCACGTGTGCGGGCTGGTTCTTTTCGGTGGCGGACAACGGCATCGGCATTATCCCAAGTTTTCCGAAAGGATTTTTGCTATTTTTCGGCGTTTGCACACGCGCCAGGAGTGCGCCGGCGCGGGGTATCGGCTGTGTGTAAGAGGATCGTAGACGCCACGGCGGACCCATTGGGATCGAGTCAGAAGTAGGCAAGGATCAAGATTTTACTTTACCATCCCGAATCGTGGTGAAATCGAGAAGGTTGCCGACCTTGACGGATGAGAACGCCGCGTGATATCGGCGGGCGAATCGCCTCGCTTCTAGGTGGGCGACTGCGACAATGGTTTTGATGAAACGCTCAAAGGAACTGAACCTGTGGACCGTACTTATCACGGCGGCTTTTGTTACCGCTTTGACCGCGAGCAACGTACTGTTTTTTAGTCGACAGGCGCAGAAAAGCCGCAAAATTAATACCCTCCTCGGTCAGATGGAAGGGTATGTCAATCGTTTGAACACCCTCGAATGGCAAGCCATGGCCAAGGAAAAGTTGGATCAGGGCGCAAGGGAAAGCGTTCCAAACATCCGCCACGCCATGGAGTCAATTTTTAAAACGATAGCGGACTACGACAGCGAGGGTCAGCCTTTTCAAAAAATAAAGCATACGTACGGGATGTATAGTGAAGCCATCGAAGCGGAATTTAACCTTTTGGCCGGGGGAAAAATCCAAGAGGCGCGCGATCTGGATAAACGGCGAGTCGATCCGTCCTATGAAGCTCTTCTTCAAGCCTTGAGCGAAGCCGCTTCATTTCACGATCGTTCCGCCCAGTGGAACCAATTCATTGGCCAGGCGGGGTCTATCTTGATAGCCGTCCTCGCACTCGGATTTTTTCTCCTTCGCTTTGAGCGAGCGCGCGGATACGCCCGGGTCGCAGAAGCCGAGCATAATGCACTTCGAAGGAGCGAAGAGCGCTTTCGGTCGCTGGTCGAAAACGCCTCGAATGTCATCGCCATCGTCGATACAGGTGCTGCAGTACGATACGTGAGCGACTCGTCAATGCGGGTCGTTGGTTGCCGCCCGGACGAGCTCACAGGAAAAGCGTTGCTCGGGTACGTGCACCCGGACGACAGGGAGAAACTGGAGGCCGTGCTTTCGTCGTGCGCACAGGAAAGTCGGGCGGTTTTGACGACTGAGGTTCGTTTCAAACGATCCGAGGGCGATTGGTGCACTATCGAAGTCGTTGCCAGCAATCGTTTGTCTGATCCTGCGATCTCAGGGATCGTGATCACCTTTAGGGATATCACCGAACGTATGCGAGCCGCAGAGGCGCTGGTTCAAAAAGCGGAGGAGTTGGCGAGATCCAATACCGAACTTCAGCAATTTGCTTACGTGGCATCTCACGATCTTCAGGAGCCGCTGCGGATGTTGTCTAGCTATAGTCAGCTCTTGTCGAAGCGGTATCAAGGCAAGCTGGACCAAAAGGCCGATACCTATATCGGGTTCATAGTCGATGGGGCGAAACGGATGCAGGTGCTGATCAACGATTTATTGACCTATTCACGCGTGGGCACTCGGGGTAAGCCGCTTGGTCCAACGGATTGCGAGGCCGTGTTGAAAGCGGCGCTGACGAGTTTGCAGATAGCGATTCGCGAGAGCGGCGCGGTAGTGACGCAGGATCCTTTACCGACAGTGATGGGAGAGGAGAGCCAGCTCGGACAGCTATTTCAAAACCTGATCGGTAACGGCATCAAATATCGAAACAGCAGCGCGCCGAAGATCCATGTTTCATGCAGACAGGAAGCGGGAGACTGGCTATTCTCGATGAAAGACAACGGGATTGGCATCGACCCCCAATATGCCGAGCGAATATTCATCATCTTCCAACGGCTACACACGCGGGAGGAATATCCCGGCACGGGGATTGGTTTGGCGGTGTGCAGGAAGATCGTCGAGCGCCATGGCGGACGCATTTGGGTCGAGTCCGAAGTGGGGAAAGGCGCAACGTTCTATTTTACGTTGCCTGCCCTGGTAGCCGAGAAAATACCGACCAACGGATGAGTATCCTTAACGGGCATATTCGACGGATCTTGCACGTCGAGGATAACCCTGGCGATGTGTGCCTTATCGGCGAGGCGCTAACGGAGTCGGGTCGAGCCGACGAGGTGACCGTCACTTCAAATGGGGAGGAGGCGCTAGATTATCTGTACGGACGAGGAAAATATTTTGGCGCTCCGCGTCCGGATCTAATACTGCTTGATCTGAATATACCAAAGAAAGGCGGCCCTGAAGTGCTGGCTGAAATCAAGAACGACGCCGCGCTCAAACATATCCCCGTAGTCGTATTGACCAGCTCCTCCGCTCCGCTTGATATCAGCCAGGCTTACGGATCGCATGCGAATTGTTACGTCACCAAGCCGACAGATCTCGGTGAGTTATTCCGCGTCGTGGGTTTGATTGAAGCATTTTGGCTCGACGCGGTGAAGCTGCCAGCAGGGAAACGCGACTGACGGAAACCTCCGCCTCGCTGTCTCAACGCCGGGGTTGCTTTGGCCCAGACTGACGTTATGATCCGATGGACCGTTGTGTTTTCGGCCTTTTCAACAGGATCAATATCTCACTTTTCGTAGAGCTTTTTGATAAAGCCGGTTCTGTCAAGCTCCTCGACGAAGCTCCGATCGGTAAACTCTTCCGGCTTATGATTCCAAACCTCGGGGCGTGTCGCGGCCACGTATTCGAAGCTGGTCTTCATTCCCGCAGTATTGGGGTAGGGCGCCGGGAGAAATCCCTTGGCGAAGATGTCATACGATTCGTTGACCAATTCCTCGTTATCGACCCGGAGAACTTTCTTGATCACCTTTTTGCCGAACTCTCGGTCTTTTTTAAACAGCGCGGTTCCTTCAAGATGCGCCTTCATATAGTTCATCAGCATGTCGCGGTCTTTCTGGATAATGGCGCGCCGGGTCGTGATCTCAATCCAGGGATAGTCGATCTCTTTTGCCGAATCCCAAAGCATCGGATATCCCATTTTCATCGCGATGCCATAACCGGGAAACGAAAGCGACGCGGCATCGATGGCGCCCTGCTTCAGCGCCGCGATCCTTTCCGGGTCACCGCCGATTTGAATCAGAGCCACATCGCGGTCCGGATTGAGCCCCTTCTTTCTAAGGATATGGCGCACGAGGAAATCCGTGAGTGAACCAAAAGTCGTGACGCCGACTCTCTTGCCCTTGAGATCCTCGACTCTTTTAATCTCCGGTTTGACGATCATCGCATGAACCACTCCGGGAAGGGTGTGAGCGAGGATGACGAGATCGGAGCCGGAAAGATCGGCGTTGATAACGGTGGGAGTCGCTATCGGGGCGACTTGAATACTCCCGCCAATCATCGCCTTCGAGGATTCCCCGGAGCCACGCATGGCCACGGGATCGGCATAGAGACCGTACTTCTCGAAGAGCTTGGCCTCTTTGGTCACGTAGATGATGATGTTTCCCATGCTGACCGAGGAGACTCCGACATATATTTGCTTCAGCGGTTTTGACTGCGCTGAAGCAGGGACGGGAAAGGTCAACATAACGGCCCATATCAGCGCCGCCGATGTCATGCTGCGCAAAGGGTTCTTACGCGCCCGAGACATAGGTCACCTCCAAGCGTACTGCTTACAAGTTTGTGTTGCATCGATCGAAGTAACCGCCGAGTCTTTTTTTTATAGCACCGCTCCAGGCAATGCGAAAATGGTCGAAATTATTCCTTCAGAGACCTTGGCCACATTCCCGAACCAATTCCCGAATTCGCTTGTAAGAGTTGCGCGTTACAACTGGAATACTAAGGACTTGATGGTTACGGGTACGGTGCCGGAAGGCTCTAGAACGTTGCCCAAGTCTATGAAGTCGAAGTCTCGGAGAGTGACGCCGTCGATACATAGGATGTCGTTCTCGAGTCCGAACTCTTGCTTAAGGACGGTGCCTACCAGCCCCGCCAAATCGTGGTCAAAGACCAGGTAGATGGATCGACCGCTTCTCAAGGTGTCTGGTAAACCCTCCAGCAAACCACGACAGAATACCGAGATACGGATGGCAGTGGGCGGCCCGCCCCAGTGAAACACCAGGGCGACTTCGGCTTTTCCTTCCTCCAGATCGAAGAGCTGGAAATGCCTCAGGATCTCCTGCGCGACGGTCGTGGCGTCTATCTCGCCGCTCAAATCCACGGCGGGGCGCAGTACCTGGAGATTTTTTCGCGGCAGCAATTCATCGTTGGAGCGGTAGATTGTGTTGCCGCTCACCTGAACGGTGTGTTGAGCGGCGCCCGTGACGGTGGCGCGGATACACTCGCGGGCAGGCGCGAGCGGCCAGGCGATCGCGTCGTTATTTGCGTAGCGCTGTAGCGCCTTACCCAGGGGCGCGCCGAGATCGCCAAAGGATTTGCTTTCCCTTCCGTAGACGTATTCGCCGACACCACCTGAAAAGATAACCGCGTCGTAGCTCTTCGGGCCACTGAGAGGTGGCGTCAGCCAGAGCTTTTCGAGCTCGGGCGCAGGGTTCTCGTCTCGCGCAAGACTAAGTACAGCGCGGGCCATGTGGTCGGCGAGCCCCTCTATCTCTTCCGGCGCGACTTGGTCGCCAATTTTCCACTCGAACCCTGCCTGCCGGGCCAGCGACTGGCCACCGGGTTCCAGAACGGCGATGGCGCCGTTATTGTCGGTGGCGAGCAAGCGGCCACCAACATGAAATGCGGCGGTGCTCAAGACTCGTCCACGTTCGACTACGGCTAGCTTGGTGGTGCCGCCGCCAATGTCCACGTTGAGGATTCGGCATTGCCGCTCGGCGGAGAGGGCGACGGCGCCGGAGCCATGAGCGGCGAGCAACGCCTCGAAGTTGTGGCCCGCGCTGGCGCAGACAAAGTTCCCCCGCTGCGCGGCAAACAGGTCCGCGATCGCCCGGGCATTGTCCCTGCGGATTGCCTCACCTGTGA